>JAEMPZ010000230.1:0-7812 GCA_022759065.1 Acidobacteriota bacterium
TGGAATTAAGCGTGACGGAATCGCCCCACCAGAGGCCGTCCTGCTGGATCGTTGGCTGCGGAATGTCAGGATAGGGGTCATAGCCAAGCCCCTGTTCCGCCGGGCTCACGCCCTGGGCATCCGTGACGGCGAAGCATTCAAGCGCCGCCGTGCTGCTTGCCGTCACCGTCAGCGCCGTGATGCTTACATTCATGCCAAGGGTCCTGTCCCCGCGTTGAAAGCTGGGGTCGGTGCTGTAAGAGATCGTGTACGGGGATGTTCCGCCGGACCATGAGAGGCCAAGCTGCCACGTGCCCGTTCCAGAATCCCACGTCTTTGACATCATGAGGACGACGCCATCAGCGGCTTCAGGCTGCGGGTTCGCTTGATTCAAAGAGGCGAACGCCTGCGGTTGCGCTGTCGAGCAAGAAGGAGCTATGCGGGAAGGACCGCCTGCCGCCGCTTGGCATTAGACCGTTTCGCGCATACCAGCGGGCAAGGAGGGAGGAAGGCGGCGGCCACTCTGGCGCTGGCCTTGAACCTGTGGCGGCGTTTGGGCGAACAAGCAAACCCGCCCTGTTGGGAGTACCAGATTGGCCGCAACCGCAAGCAGCGCAAGCAACGGCACGGCTTCCATGCCGCAAGGTCGTTTTGGTGTCTTCATCGCCATTTCCCGCCTCGACTAACAAACACAGCCTAAAGCCATGCGCGGCCAAAAGTCAAGTGCCGCATTCGACGACCGACCAACGACGAACGACGACCGCGCCAGGATTCGCGCGTCCGTCAATTGTCGTCCGTCTATCGTCTTACGTCTTACGTCTCACGTCTAACGTCTAACTTCTTACTCCTTACTTCTGGCGTTGAGACGGAATTGACACACAGCGGCTGGGAATGCTAGATTAGCAATGGTTGGAGGCAGCTTGGGCGCGTTTCGTTCTGATGCATGGAAGGCCTACTTTCGTGGAGACTACCTCCGCGCGGGCGACCTCTACAAAGCGGAGGGAAAGCTCGAAAAGGCGCTGCAGATGTACCTCAAGGGGCACGACCTTCTGGCTGCGGCGAAGGTCGAGGAGGAGCTTGGGGAGAGCGCCAAGGCGGTTGACCTTTATTTGCGCGGCGGTGACAAGGAGTCGGCGATAAGGCTTTTGTGCGCGCTCAAGGCTTTCGGCCGGGCGTCGCAGATTTGCGCGGAAGCCGGCGACTTTGCTAGGGCCGCGTCGCTCGCCGAGAAGGCCGGCAATTTTGTTCTCGCCGCGGGATACTGGGAGCGATCGGGCCATTTCTGGGAAGGCGCCGTGTTGCTGCGCAAGAGCGGCCAGTATGGAAAGGCCATGCTCCTTATGGAACGCGCGCTGCGCCAGTTTCCATCGGAATCGGTGCTGTCGCACGAGGAGGCCGAGGAGTGGCGCGCGAAGAAGGCCCAAGCCGCGGGGCTTTTCGAGGAAGGGCAGTCTCCAGAACGGGCCGGGGAACTTTACGAGGAGATCGGCGATTGGCCGAACGCGGCCCGCTGCTGGGAATTGGCAAGGCAATTCTCGAAGGCCCTGGCGCTTTATGAGCGCGCCGGCAACCGTGAAAAAGTGGCCGAACTCATTGAACAGGGCCACGAGACTCCAGCCTTCATGCGCGCCCGTTCGCTGGCCGACCATGGCGATCGGGAGCGCGCCGCTGAACTCCTTTTGAGCGAGGGGAAAAAGCAGGAGGCGGCCGACCTTCTTGAGCAAACGGGCAACGCTGCCGCCGCCGCCCCAATCTACGAGGAGCTGGAAGATTGGGAGCGGGCGGGCAACCTCTATTTCAAAACCGGCGAATACCGGAAGGCCGGAGACTGCTTCCGGTGCGGCTACCAGTTCGCCATGGCGTCGCAATCCTACTACAAGGCCGGCGACAAGCCGCTGGCCGTCGGAATGGCGCTGGAAGCCGGCTTGTGGGAGCAGGCGCTCGAAATGGCCGGAAGCGACGAATCGCTCCTCAACGAGCTTATCAGGAGGCTCCAGGTGGCCTCCCCGCAGCCGGATGACCCTTACCGCGCGCTTCTTGTAATGGCCAGGGCGTTTTTAGAGATCAGGCAGCCCGACGTCGTCATCGAGCTTCTGGAAGGCCCCTCCGCTCCCCGCCCCGGGACGTCGCTGATGGCCGACTACCTTCACGGGCGGGCTCTGGAGGTTCTGGGGCGGGTGGACGAGGCTGAAAAAGAGTATAAGCGGGTGACGGCCAGGGACATGGGGTTCATGGACGCGGCCAAGAGGCTGAAGGAGCTCCCAAGCAGGGCTCATGCCAATCAGGGAAGCCGTTACGTTCCCCAAAGCTTGCTTTTCGCCGATGCGTCGGGGGAGCTTTGGGATGGAGAGGACACCAGGCTCGGCGTGAAGGCGCTGTTGCACCGGATTTCCCTGGCTGGCGGGAATCCTGGCATGATCAAGCGCTACGCCGAGTCGGTCAAGGCGCTGATAGGCCTTTCTCATCCGGCGATTCTCCAGGTGAGGGACGTCCAGGAGGAGACGCGAGGGGTGATGGTGGTATGCGAGCCTTTTGCTTCGGAGAGCTTGGAGGCGCGCATCGAAAAAGGATGGGCCCCCTCGCTTTTCGAAACGCTGGACGTGACAAGACAAGTCCTGGAAGCTCTTGAAGAGGCTCACCGGCGAAAGGTAATCCACCGGCAGCTCTCGCCCCAGAGCGTATTGATTGACCAGGGCCTGCGCGTAAAGGTCAGGGGCTTCGGGACCGCGCGCCGCCTCTCTGAAATCCCCGAAAGCCCAGCGAAAGAGGCGCTTTTGCCCTACCTCTCCCCGGAGGTGCTGGTGGGCGAAAACCAGAGCGCGGCTTCCGACCTTTACGCCGTGGGCGCGATGGTCTACCGAATGCTCCTCGGCTCGCCACCAAAATGGTCCGGGGACGGTGGCGGCGCCTCCACGTCGGGCCGTTTTCCCCTGCTTCGTTCCGCCTCGGTGCCTGAACTTTTGAAAAACATAGTGGCCCGCCTAATGGCGCCAGAACCCTCGGAAAGATACCAGGAAGCATCGCAAGTTCTGAGGGACCTGCGCGGGCTTGAGCTGGCGCCCGGCGCCGTAGTGGCGGGAAGATATGAAATCATCGAGGAACTGGGCCGTGGAGGAATGGGCCAGGTCTTCAGGGTAAGGGACCGGGAGCTCGACGAAGTGGTGGCGTTAAAAACGCTGAAGCCCAGAAGCGACCTCTCCCAGGTGGCCCGAAACCGCTTCCTGCTGGAGATCAAGCTTTCCCGCAAAATCACCCATCCCAACGTCGTCAGGGTCTTCGATCTCGGCACATGGCGCGACCTCACTTTCCTCACGATGGAGTACATCCCCGGGCCAACATTGAGCCGCTGGCTGCGCGAGGGGACAGGCGCAAAGGCGTCGCTTGGAGAGAAAATAGTCATACTGAGGGGCGTGGCCGCCGGGCTGGCCGAGGCGCACAGGCTCGGCATCATTCACAGGGACCTCAAGCCCCAGAATGTCATACTGACGCCGCAAGGCGTGCCGAAGGTCGTTGACTTCGGCATCGCATACGTGCAGCGCGGGGCGGAACTCACGCAGGATGGGCACTTCGTGGGCTCTCCGAAGTACGTCTCCCCCGAACAGGTTCAGGGGCTGAAGCTCGACGCGCGCTCGGACATCTATAGTTTCGGCCTCCTGGCCTATTTTCTTTTCACCGGCGAGGATGCCTTCACGGGGGACAACCCGACGCTGATCCTCATGGCCCAACTGAGGGACACTCCCCCCAACCTTTGCGAAAAAATCAGGGCGCCACAAAGCCTCGGGAACCTGGTTGCCAAGTGTCTGTCGAAGTCGCCGGACGACCGGCCAGCCAGCCTTCGCGAAGTGCTGCGCTCTTTGGAGGAGATAAGATGACGCACGCCTACGTCCTTGACACCAACGTTCTTCTCCACGACCCAAAGAGCCTCTACCGCTTCGCTGAAAACGAAGTGGTTATACCAATTTGGGTCATTGAAGAGATAGACCGCTTCAAGCGCGAAGTGACCGACCTTGGAAGAAACGCGAGGCAGGTTTCGCGCGAGCTCGACGCGCTTCGAGAGAAAGGCCCGCTCTCGAAGGGGGTGATGCTTGAAGGCAAGGGAATGCTGAGGGTGGTCATGGACCGGGAGGATGGCCTGCTGCCGCCCACCATCCGTGGCGACAGCGCGGACAACCTCATCCTCGGCGCGGCGCTGTTTCTGAAAAAGCGGGGCGCCGACGTGGTGCTGGTTACAAAAGACACGAACCTGAGGGTCAAGGCGGATGCCCTCGGCCTCAAGGCGGAGGACTACGAGACGGACAAGGTCCAGGTTGAGGAGCTTTACACGGGCTGGCGCTCTGTCACGGTGCCGAAAGCCAGCGTGGACAAGCTCTATCACGCGCGGGTGCTGCCGTGCCCGGTTGACGACGCAAGGCCCAACGAGATGTTCTGTCTGGTGGACGAGTCAAACCCTTCCCACACGGCTCTGGCGAGGCACGAACCGGTGGGGAACGAACTGAGGGCGTTGGAGGAGGCGAAACCCGTTTGGGGCATCTCGCCGCGCAACCGCGAACAGCGCTTCGCGATGGACCTGCTTTTGAACGACAGGCTTGCGCTAGTGACTCTTGTAGGGAAGGCTGGCACTGGGAAGACGCTTCTAGCTATAGCCGCGGGGCTCCACAAAGTCACTGACCAGCAGGCCTTTCAGAGGCTCCTGGTCACGCGGCCCATCTTTCCCATGGGCCGGGACATAGGCTACTTGCCTGGAGAGCTGGAGGCGAAGCTCAAGCCGTGGATGCAGCCGATATTTGACAACCTGGAACTCCTCTTGAACCTTTCATACAGCAACCGCGGCCACGACGCATACCAGGAGCTGGTGGAGCAGCGGATCCTTCAGATAGAGGCTCTTACCTACATAAGGGGCCGCTCGATCCCTCAACAGTTCATGGTGGTTGACGAAGCGCAGAACCTGACCCCCCACGAGGTCAAGACCATCATTACCAGGGCAGGGGAACACACGAAGATAGTCCTGACCGGCGACCCTTACCAGATAGACAACCCTTACATTGACTCGTCCTCGAACGGATTGACCTACCTCGTCGAAAAGATGAAAGAGTCGCCGCTTGCGGGCCACATGACGCTGGTGCGCGGCGAGCGCTCCGACCTGGCCGAAACGGCGGCGAACGTTCTATGACCGCCATCCAGGGACTTAACCGTAGCGGCGGCCACGAACGGCAATATTCAAACTTCATACTTGCTTTTCTTTGCGCCATGGTTTTGAGTTGGGGCGTTTCCTCTTTTGCTTCCGGGCCTTACGTGAGCGGCTTCAAGGCAGGCTTCGAGAACCAGAAGGTGGTGGTTTCCTTCGGCGTTGGGGAGGCCTTCAACAGGGATGACCTCAGGGAGGCGATTGACTCGACGCGCACCGTCACCATAACGTTTACGGCGGAAGTGATCAAGCACAGGCTCTTGTGGAAAAATAAAACGATAGCAAAGAAGGTGATCAAGCGGCTGATCACTTTTGACAACCTGACCAGGCAATACACCATTCAGACGCTGGTTGACGGCGAGCAATCGGGAGAGGACGTGGCCGCCTCTTACGATGAGATGGCCGAAAAGGCGGCCAGCGTGCGGGACATCGAGGTGACTTCGGTTGCCGACATTGAACCGGGAGCGGCCTATACGGTAAGGGCGCGAGTGAGGCTTTTGTCCGGATTCACGCTCTGGATAATTCCTTGGGACGTGGAGACGCCATGGGTCAGCCAGGAACTCGACACGCCTTAAGACGCCTGCTGTCAAGGCGAGCCGTCGTGATCGTCTTGGCGCTTGCCGGCCTCGCGGGCGGGATCATTTTTCTCGCGGTCCTGCGGCGGGAAGTGCGTTCGAGCGCCCCGGAGAGCGGCGGCACGCTCCTGACCGCCCTTTCCCTGATGAATTTCCTGCTCCTGCTGACGCTGCTTTTCGTGCTTTTCAGGCAGTTGATAAAGGGTTTTCTGGAGTGGCGCCGCTTCAGGGAGGGGGCGCGGTTCCGCACGCGCCTTTTGATAGCCTTCGTTCTATTGGGGCTGGCCCCCTCGCTGCTATTATTCGTGGGAGCCATACAGCTCTTTGAATCAACGCTGGACCGCTGGTACCAATTGCCCGTCCACAGCATAAGCTCGGCCGGGCAGAAAATGGTTGACCAGGCGCTCGACATGGTCAGGGAGCAGACTTACCGCCAAGCCAACGGGCTGGCCATGGAGCTAAGGCAGGTTCCTTCCGAGCTCAGGCCCTCCCTTGCCCGGCATCTGTACAGCTTCGGCAGCCTGGATGAAGTTTTTCTGGTTGACGTCAACGGCAAGATTCTTGTCGCGCTGCCAGGCGACTCCGTCCCGCCGGACAGCTACAAGGTCTCAAAGTGCTTCGCCCCCGAGGGCCTGAGAGGCTGGACGGACCTTACTCCAAAGCCCGTGGTAGTCAGCGGCGTCAAGGTTGACGAATCGTCCGCCGTTGTCGTCGGAACTCGCCTTCCTCCTGGACTGTTTGAACAGGCGAGGTTCATCTCGGAAAACAACCAAGCCTTTCTGAGGGCCAGGTCGGAGCGCCGGAACGTCGAAATAACGATGATTTCCTCGTACCTGGCTCTCACGCTGGTCATCATCGTGGCGGCGGTATGGATAGGCTCCCGCTTGTCGAAGGAGATCAGCGTCCCTTTGAAGCTGCTTTTGGAAGGGACCAGGGAAGTCGCCGGCGGGAACCTTGCCCACCAGATTCCGTACGAAGCAGTGGACGAAATCGGCCAGGTCGTCGCCTCGTTCAACAAAATGACCCGCGACCTGGGGCAGAGCCAGAGGAATCTCGAGCGGTCCAACGAAAATCTCCGGCAGATCAGCCTTGATTCCGAGAGGCGGAGACGCTACATCGAGATGCTGATGGAGACGCTGCCTCTTGGCGTCGTATCGTTCGGGCCGGAGGGCGACGTGCGGACTGTCAACCCTCGAGCCCGCCAGCTTCTCGGAATGGAAAACTCCGACCCGCCGCACAGGCTGCTCACGAGGCCTGAATGGTACGAAATGCGGAGCGCCCTCGAGGGTTTTCCTGCGAGGCCGGTGGCAAACCGCGAAGTGGCCCTCTCGGGGCGCCAGGGCCAGCGGATCATATCGGTTTCAGCCAGTTCTCTCGAGGAAAAGGCCGGCGGGCTTTTCGGGTCGCTCGTGATTCTCGAGGACATAAGCGATCTCAGCCGCGCCCAGCGGATAGCCGCATGGCAGGAGGTGGCGCGCCGCCTCGCCCACGAGATAAAAAACCCGCTTACCCCGATAAGGTTGTCAGCGCAGAGAATTAGAAAGAAGGTCCGGGAGAAGGCAAGCGATCTCGAGCCGGCCGTGATGGAAGGAACCACCACGATCGAGCGCGAGGTCGAAGGCATGATGACGATGGTGAATGAATTCTCCCGCTTCGCGAGGCTGCCAGAGATTCACCCGAAGCCGGGCTCGCTCGTTCAGCTTATCAAGGACGCGGTGGCCACCTATAAGACGGCCTACACGAAGGTGGCCTTTGATCTGGAGCTGCCGAACGACTTTCCGCCGGTGAGGATGGACGCCGAGCATTTGAGCCGGGCGCTGAAGAACCTTTTTGAGAACGCGATCGAGGCCATGGAGATGGCCGGGACCATCGCGGTGAAACTTGACGAATGGGGCGGCGCCGCGCGGCTTGTGATTCGCGACACCGGGCCAGGGATACCGAAAGAGGCGAGAACGCGCCTCTTCCTCCCGTACTATTCGACCAAAAGGCGCGGGACGGGCCTTGGCCTCGCAATAGTAGCGAGAGTCCTGGAGGAACACGGCGGTTCAATTTCGGTAGACGAAACATACGAGG
>JAEMPZ010000230.1:7912-10825 GCA_022759065.1 Acidobacteriota bacterium
CATCAGGTCGCGACGTGCGAATCGGGAGAGGAGGCGATGGCGCTTCTCGCATCCCAGGATTTCGACGTGGTAATGCTCGACGTGTGGCTTCCCGGAATGGATGGGCTCAAGGTCCTCGAGGAGATCCGGCGCATCGGCCGAACCGAGGAAGTGGTGATGATCTCCGGCCATTCGAGCATTGACACGGCGGTCCGCGCCATCCGGCTCGGCGCCTTTGATTTCATAGAGAAGCCCCTTTCGCTTGACAGGGTCGAAGTCTCCGTCCAGAACGCGCTGAAGAAGGTCCGGCTCGAAGAGAGCAACAAGATTTTAATGGAGCAACTGGGCCCGGACATGGAAATTGTCGGGCAGAGCGCGCCGATGCGGCTGTTGAAAGAACAGGCGCTCAGGGCGGCGCCGACGGACGGGCGCGTCTTGATCCTCGGCGAGAACGGCACGGGCAAGGAGCTGATCGCGCGGCTTATTCACGCGAACAGCCTTCGGGCGTCCGAAGCTTTCGTGGAGGTGAACTGCGCCGCGATTCCACAGGAGCTCATAGAAAGCGAACTCTTCGGCCACCGCAAGGGCTCGTTCACCGGCGCCTTCGAAAACAAAAAGGGGAAATTTCTCCTGGCCAGCGGAGGCACCCTGTTCCTGGACGAGGTGGGGGACATGAGCCTGGCGACCCAGGCGAAGGTCCTCAGGGCTTTAGAGGAGCAGACGATTGAACCCGTGGGCGGCCTCGGTTCCGTCAAGGTGAATGTTCGGGTCATCGCCGCCACGAACAAGGACCTGCCCGCCGAAATAGCGGCCGGCCGCTTTAGGGAGGACCTCTACTACAGGTTGAACGTCGTGCCGCTGAGGGTGCCGCCGCTCAAGGAGCGGAGGGAGGACATCCCCCTTATCGCCGAACACTACCTGCGGAGTTTCGCCGCCAGGTACGGAAGGCCGGCCAAGCACCTGAGCGGCGAGGCGCGCGAAGCGCTTATGGCTTACCAGTGGCCGGGCAACGTCCGCGAATTAAAGAACCTCATGGAACGGGCCGTGATCATGGCCTCGGCGAGCGAGATCGGGCCCAGGGACATTGGCCTTGGCGCGGCCTTAGGGGAGGGCGCTGGAGTTCAGGCGGCAGCCGTGGCGCTGCCATGGGAAGGGCCCATAAAAAAGGCGCGCGAGGTTTTCGAGCGAGAGTTCATACGCCGCTCGCTAGAACGTAACCAGGGCAACGTTTCCAGAACCGCCGAGGAGCTCGGAATAGAGCGGCGGCATCTCTACAGGAGGCTCCAGGCTTTGGGCCTTCGGAAGGAAGCGTCGGATGAAGCGGACGAATAATACCATAAGGAGCCGGCTATGGTGATGATCAACCGTTCGACGAAGGAAGTCACGATAAAAATCGTCTACTACGGGCCTGGCCTTTGCGGCAAAACGACGAACCTGGAATACATATACCAGAAGGCGGTGCCGGACAAGCGGGGAAAACTCCTGACGGTGGCCACTGAAACCGACCGCACGCTCTTTTTTGACTTTTTGCCGATGGACCTCGGGACCATCCGGGGGATGAGGCTTCGCGTGCAGTTGTATACCGTCCCGGGCCAGGTCTTCTACGACGCCACGAGGCGGATTGTCCTTCGTGGCAGCGACGGCCTCGTTTTCGTGGCCGACTCGCAGCCCATGATGATGGAAGCGAACGTCGAGAGCGTGAACAACCTCAAAAAAAATCTTGAGCTGAACAACCTCGACCCGGAAACCATTCCATTGGTGTTCCAGTACAACAAACAGGACTTGAACGACCTCACGCCGCTCGATGAACTCGAATCCCGCCTCAACTGGCGCCACGTGCCCTACTTCCTTTCGGTCGCCACCGTGGGCAAAGGGGTGAACGAGACGCTGAAAAAAATCATCGAGCTGGTCGTCCGCAAGCTTCACGATCAAGACGCCGTGCTGAAGGGGGCCAGGCAGCAGATGGCGCCGCCGGTGGCGGGTTCCGCTCCCGCCAGGCAGCGGGAGCAGCAGATGGAAACCCCCGCTGAGGCAAAAGAGGAAGAGGCCGCGGGAGTGGAAGAAGCACAGCCAGCGGGCCAGCCCGCAGGACAGGCCGAAAGGCCGCAGGAGGGGGGCCAAACCGCACCGCCGCCGGTGCCAGAAGAGGAGCCCGAGGTCGAGCGGCTTGACGCATCGGACCTGACGCCCGAACCGATAGCTTTGATAAAGCCGGTGGAAGTTTTGCCTGAAACCGCCGAGGTCGTTGGGCTTCAAGAGCCGAGCGCGGCCGAGGCCCCTTTGGAAATTGAGGCCCCGGAGGAGGAGATGGAGGCGCCCGCGGTTGAAGGGCCTCCAAGTCCAGAAGCCAACGAAGCGGGCCAGGAACCGGAAGCCGTCCCCGTTCCCCTGGAACCGGAGCGCGGCCTTCGGACCGAGATTGAAATACTTGAGGAATCGCTCGCCGAACTTGAGATCCGCGCCATGGCGATGGCCCAGGATATTCGTGACCTCAAAGCCACCGTCGCCGCCATAAAGGAGAAGGCGCGTTAGGCGATGGCTGAATGGAAGGCAATCATGACCGGCATGCTGCCACGGTTTGAGGCGGCGCCAAAAAAGTTGAGCCCGGCGCTTGGCGCGTGTCTCCTGATTTTCCTCTTTGCGTGCGGCTCTAAAGGCGGGGCTCTTGAGGTTCGGCGGGGAACCTTTCAAGGCAGGCTGGTATTGACTGGGGAACTGCGCGCGGTCCATTCCGTTGACGTCATCGTGCCCCGCCTGCCCCAGTGGCGTACTCAGATCCGCTGGATGGCGCCGGACGGGAGCAAGGTGAAGAAGGGCCAGAAAATTTTGGAACTGGACCTCACCGCCGTTGCCGGGGATGCCGAGGACAAGAGGCTCGCTGCGGACAAAGCCTTCAACGACCACGAAAAGCAGAAAGCCCTGAACGCTTCAAGC
>JAEMPZ010000093.1 GCA_022759065.1 Acidobacteriota bacterium
GATGGCTCTTAGGATTACAGCCCCCGCGCCGCGCCTTTTTGGCCTGACCCCTCAAGGCGGCGCTACGGGTCTTGATGATCTTGGGCTGCCCGCCAACACGGCCCCCGCCGCATGGGCCGGCATGGAAAAGCGGTTTGGCTACACGTGGGCCGGGGAATGGCTGATCCCTTGGAAGCTTTTGGGAGTCAATCCAGGTAGCCGGTTTCAGGCCGCTCTCCTAAGGGGACGAAAGGTTGAAGCGGGCTGGAGCCTGTTGGAATCCCTTTCCACCACGGCCCCGGGCATCTCGGCCTGCCGCTTTGGCGGCCAGCCGGAGGTCTTTCGCGTTCCCTCCATTGCCGCGCCGCCCTGTGCGCAAGCGCGCGCGCTTGAACCCTTTGATGTCCGGCCGTTCATCCCCGATAAAACCGGAATCCAGGTTTGCAAGGACGCCGTGCCCGCGGGAGAAACGGCGACGGCATGGATTGAGGTTTCCCCCGGCTTTCGCCAATGGCGCATCGAGGCCGGCGGCGCGCCCGCGCCCGTCAAGTTCTTCCGCGTTGACTTCTGGTGGCAGGCCGGCACGCGCGACGAACAGGACGCGCTTTTTCCAGCTCGCGTGGCCGCGGGAGCAGGAGAGGTGCTTGTAGCCGAAAGGCTTTTTCCCCTCGAAGATGGCCTTTTTTCCTGTGGAAACGAGCCGGCGCGCATTTATGCCAGGATTAAAATCCCCAAGACCTGCCCGCCAGGGTCTGTCAAGATAACCCTGAGGCTGAAGGCCGAAGGCGCTCATTCGGAGGAAATCCCTTGGGAAATAGCGGTCGCGCCGCCATTGCCAGCGTCATCCATGCTTGCCGGCATCTACTATCTTGAAAGGGACAGAAATCTCTGGCCGCGAGACCTTGAGGATATCGCCTCGCATGGTTTCAACACCGTGACCTGTCCAGCCGAAGACCAGGAAGGATGGGAACTTTTTCAGCGCCTAGCGGGCCGGGCAGGGTTGGACGGCGCCTTCGCGCTGCGCCCGTGGGGCCTCAAGCCATCCACAAAAGGCTCCTGGGGCTATGCCGCCGATGAACCGGCGAGCGCCGAGGCGGTGGGGGCGATGGCAAAACGCGCGAAGTTGCTGCGTGAAAAGGGATTCAGGCCTTGGGCCGCGCTTTGCTGGCTGGCATCGCTGGCGGAAGCCGGGGCGCTTGACGCCGCGGCGGGCACGCCCGGCTTCTGGCGGTGCGCGCCGGAGGCCTCGTCGCTTCCAAACGTGCGATGGATCTACTTTCAGGGCCTCAGAGAAAACCCTTCGTACAATCGTTTGCTCGCCGGGCAGGCTTCCAGGGGCGCCTCCATCGGCGGCTTCTGGATTTTCTGCTACGCTCCTGAAAAGCCTGCCGGCGACGATTGGTCTGAAAAGCTCTTTCGTTACGACGCCTGCAAGGCGCCCGGCGTTGATGGAGGGCGGCTGGACACAATCCAGTGGGAAGCGCAGCGCGAAGGCATTCTTGACGGCAGGCTGGCCCGGGCTGTTGGAGCCGTCGCGGACAGCCGGTTCCCGGCGCTTGATGCGGCCAGAGATGGCCGTTACTGGGAGGTTCCCGCGGATTTTTCCTTCAGCGATTACCGGCACCATTTGGTTGCGGCCTGGGCTAGGAACGCATCCCCTTGACAATAATGACTTCGTAGGGTATAAATAAGGTGGATAAGGGTGTGGCCGGCTGGTTTTTTTTGTACCGGCGGCCGCAGGGTTTGTTTTTGTCAGCTTTGGAGAAGCGCGCTAGGCGCCTTGGGAGAAGGAGAGAGCGATGCGAAGACTAATTTGGGTTGGCTGCCTCTTTTTGGCCGTTGTCGGCGTCGCGGCGTACGCTGGTGATGGCATCCCCATGGGGAATGCAATTTTTTATCCGTCGGTCGAGGCGGTTTATACCCACACCGACAACCTTTTCCTTCTGGACAAGAATGAGCCGGGCGGCGAGTTTTCTGACAGCTTCTGGCTCATCCGCCCGACGCTTGGCTTTGAGCTACCCATGAAGGAGAGCTACGTCAAGTTCAACCTGTCGTACCAGTACAAAGACTACGACAAATATCAGATTTCGACCCATGACGCTTGGTTTGCCGACTTCGACAGCAAGTGGGCTTTCAGCAACGGCGGCGACATCTACTTTCGCAACCACTACGTGCGCGGCGTGACCGAGGTGAACCAGTTCGACCCCAACTACGAAGCCACCTTCGGCAACGCCAGGTTCGATCACGACTACGCCCAGCTGGGCGTTGAATTGCCAATAAACAAGCTGAATACCTTGGGCATCGAGGCCGGGTACAACTACGTGGACTTCTCCAACTCCGACGAGAGCTACATTCCATTTTACGGTTACGAGCAGTGGATGGGAACCCTCAGGTGGAAGTACCACTACTCTCCCGAATCCTCCTGGATATTCGAGTACAACTACACCGACAGCAAGCCCCGCAGCAACGCGCTTGACTACACCCTCATGACCACGCTGGACAAAAAGTACACGGCCAACACCTTCATGTTCGGATGGGAAGGCAGCCTGGCCCACCGGCTCTCCGGCTTCGCGAAGGCCGGTTTCGAGGAGATGCGGTTCGACAACAACAACTATTCCGATTACAGCGGTTTCGTGGCCGAAGCCGGCTTGGGAATGCAGTTCGCCGAATTTGTCCGGGGCGACTTGAACATCTACCGCCGCGCCTCGCAGTCCGCTTTCAACGTGAACAACTACTACACCGCGACCGGCGCCGAGTTCCAGATCCACCACCAGGTGACCAAGTACTTCTTCTGGGCGGCGGGATACATGTACCAGGAGAACCGCTACCCTGATGCAATCAAAGCCGACGTGAACGGCGACGGCTTTGTTGACGCGCTATTGTACCTCTGGACTGCCGGGCAGGACCGCAAAGACAAGATCAGCCGCGCTCGCGGAGAAATCGGCTTCCATTTCACCCAGCAGTTGAGCCTGCGGTTGAACTACCAGTACGAAGACAGGAACAGCAATGTCAGCTACGTGGACACGCTGGGCATCTCTCACAAGCCCTATTCGTACACTGAAAACAGGTTCGCCTTCCAGATGCAGCTCGGCTGGTAAGCCCCCGATGAACCACGGAAGAATCACGGGCGCCTGTAGTCCCGGCGCCCGTTTTTTATCCTTCGCCCTTTTTTTTCTGCTGGCGCTGTCGCTTGCGTTCCCCCTGATGGCGGGGGGCGTGACCGGCCAGGACGGCCAGGTGCGCGTGGCCGCCGGGCCGGGCGTTAGCGTTTCATTCGAGGAGCGGCAGGGAGAAGCCGTCTGGACCATTGCGGGCCTCCAGGATGTCACGGTGCCCGACCATCTCAAGCGTTTCGTGACGGTTGCAGGCGCCGGGAAACTGGCCGTCATCCTGCCCAAAAAACAGCAGCCCAGCTTGTCGTGGTCCCCGGAGAGCCTTCTTTTCAGGTGGCTGCCAAGCGGGGAAGGAAACGTTTTTGACTCCTTCACGCCGCCGGCCTATCCTCTCGGTTCCGGCGACAAGCTCCAAGTGACGGTATACAACGTCGAGGACATGAACCAAACCGTCATTGTTGACCCAAATGGGTTCATCACTTTTCCGGTTCTTGACAAAGTTTCAGTTTCCGGCCTTACCGTGAACGAGCTTCAGCATAAACTGGAAGGACTTCTTACGCAGTTTGTCAAGGAGCCCCAGGTAAACGCCCAGTTGATCGAGTACGGCAGCCGGTTCGTCAACGTCCTTGGAGAGGTCCAATCCCCCGGTAGGCTGCCCATCAAAGGGGCGCTCAGGCTCTTGGACGCCATCAGCCAGGCTGGCGGGTTTACCGAAAAGTCGGGCGACGTTGAATTGCAACGGAGAGATTCCGCCGGGCAGCTTCAGTCAAAGGTTTTTTCGAGGGACGAGCTGTTGGGCAACGACAGCCGAACCAACATATACGTGCTGGACCAGGACGTGATCAACGTCCAGCCCATGAAACAGGTCTATGTCTCCGGTGAGGTCAAGAACCCCGGCTCCCTTTTCTACTACAAGGACCTTACGCTGTTAAGGGCGGTGGCGAAGCAGGGCGGGTTCACCCAGTGGGCAAAAAAGGACAAGGTTGACATTTTAAGGGACAACGGAAAGGGCGGCACCGAGACGATCCGCGTTGACGCCCGCAAAATAGAGAAGGGCGAGATAGACGACGTTCCTTTGATGCCGAACGACCACGTCGTAGTCAATGAAAGGAAGTTCCTCTAGGATGCCTCCATACGAACCGGCAGAATCCCCCGAAGGGCACGCTCCGGAAAACGAGCTTGACCTTCAGCGATGGCTGCACCTCATTTTGGAGCACCGCTGGTGGATTATCGGCATTACCGCCGGGTGCATAATCCTGGCCGCCGTTTACTCTTTTCTGGCTACCCCGATCTACTCGGCCACGGCGACCGTCTATGTGCAGAGCGTTAGCCGCCAGGCGGTCGGCTCGACGAATCTGGTCGGCCCCGCCTCCTGGATGGAAGAGGAAAAGTTCTACAACAGCCAGCAGGAGATAATCCGCAGCCGCCCGGTCATGCAGGAGGTGGTGGACAGGCTTGGCCTCCAGAATCACGACTGCTTTCGCGGCGCCAAGGACCCGGCGCGCGTTTTAGCCTCAATGGTCAAGGTCGAAGTGGCGAGAGACAGCGCCCTCTTCCGCATCACGGTGACGGCTCCTTACAAAGACGACGTGGCTAAGTGGGCCAACGCCGTCGCTGAAGCTTACGCCGCTCAAAACCTCCGGTCGGCTATGGATTACGTCGAGAAGGCCAACCAGGAGATGCAGTTAAAAATCCGCCAGATGCAGGAGCAGTACACGAGGCAGCAGCAGCAGTACAGCTCCGCGCTTACCAAGAGCGACTCCTATTTTCCGCAGAACCAGAAGGACATCCTGGACAAAAGGATAGAGGCGCTGGAACTGAAGCTGGGAGACGTCAGGGTTCGCGAAAACGAATTGAGCGCGCAGATAAACCAGATGGAAGCGTGGGCCGCCTCCGGCGGGAACCCCCTTTCTATACCGAGCGTCTCGCAAGATCTCACTGTCCAGGATCTTTCAAAGCAATACAACGAAGGGGAGCGCGAGTTGAGCCGCCTGCTCGCGAAGTTCACGCCCCAGCATCCGGACGTTCAAAAGAAACAGCGGGAGCTGCAAAGCCTGAAAGACCGCATTGCATCCCAGGCGCAGATCGTTCTTTCCAGTTATAGGAACCAGTACCAGGCCCTTCGCTCGGAAGAGGCCAATCTCAATGGGGAACTGGCCGGCTTGAAGCGGGAAGGCGTGAACTTCATGGAGGGGGCCAGCGCCAGCGAAACGATGGCTACAAGCGGCACATCTCTCAAGAAATACATTGACCTCTTGTACGACAAGATGCGCGAGCTGGACGTCGCGGGGAACCTTCTTTCAAACAACATACGCATCATAGAGCGCGCGGAGCCTCCGGTGGCGCCGGTCAAGCCCAACCTCCGCATGAACCTTATGCTGGCCTTGCTTTTGGGGCTGATGGGGTCCGTGGGGAGCCTCGTCGCCTACCAATACCTCGATACCCGCATCCGCTCCGTCGAAGACATCGAGCAAGGGCTTGGACAAAGCCTGTTGACGATGATCCCGACCACGACGCCCGAAAGCGAGCGAAGCGCGCTCGAGTCTTTCCAGACTTTGCGCACCGCGCTCATCTACGCCAGCCAGGACAAGGTCAAGAACGTCATCCTCATCACTTCTGCCACTCCTCGCGAGGGAAAGAGCACCGTTGCCGTCAACCTTGCCAACATTCTTGCGGCGGCGGGGGACCGGGTCCTTTTGATGGATTGCGACTTGAGGCGCCCAAGCCTCCACAGGAAGCTCAAGCCAACGGACCACGCAAAGGGGCTCACTCAGTACATGGCCGACCGCCAGGCGCGGCTCGAGGACTATTTGGTCCCCAAGTCACCAAATCTATGGGTCTTTTACGCGGGACCGATCCCTCCCAACCCTCCGGAACTCTTCTCGATGAAGCGGTTCGAGGAGCTTTTGTCCGGGGCGCGCAAGGATTACGACTGGGTTATCGTTGACTCGCCCCCATGCCTCGCCATCACTGATGCCCAGATACTAGCGCGCCACGCGGGCCTGGTGGTCCTGGTGGCGAAGTACAAGTCAACTCCCAAACCGCTCCTCGAACGCACGCTCATCTCATTGCAACGGATACACGCCCAGGTCGCTGGAGTGGTGCTCAATGAAGTGAATACGCATTCTTCTTATTACTATGACTATTACTATTCTAACCACTACTACTATGCGACGGGCGCTGAACCGAAGCGCCTGCCGTGGCTCCTAAAGGGCCGCGGGGACTGGGGCGGCATGTTCCGCCATAAGAAGAGAGAGAGGATTTAGGCTGGAGCGCTCCCGCGCTTGACAAGGGGCAAAACCGGAGGTATATTTAAGGACGGAGGGAAAGCGTCATGACTACTAAACGTTTGATTTGGGCGATCGCGGCAGTGGCGGTTTTAGCGCTTGGTCTTTCGGCTTGGGCTTACAGCAGCCAGGATCCGATCACTCAGGGAGACTTCGCCGTGCTTCTAGCCAGCCACTTGAAGACGGCTGTCCCGCAGGGTGGCTGGACTCCAGACGCCGCCGCCAACTTCCTCAGCGGCCTTGGGCTTTCGCCGTTAAGCGGAGGCTGGGAGGTTTCCGCCCAGTTGAACGAAGGCAACATGGTACACGTCCTTCGGGCGATGGGCCTGGCTCTCTATTCAACCTCGCCAGATGCAATAGTGACCTGGGGCAAGGCAAACGGGGTCTTCTACCGCTACGACGACTTTTTCAAGAACTACAACATGAAAATTCGCACGGTGCAGGGAGACGAGACAACCCACATTGACACTGGAGTCGGGGGCGCCGATTCTGGAGCGCCGGCAGGCAACCCGCTCGTGCCGCCCGCTTCGCCGACTCTGCCCTAAGCCTGGCGTTCATATCTAATTTGAAAGCAAGAAGGCCGCCGAACAGGCGGCCTTTTTGCGTCATCCGTGCCCTTTTATGGCAAATTGGCGCCAGTGTTTATCGCCGCTCCTTAAAGAAGTCCACCAATAGGCGCCGAGCCTCGTCTTTGCAAATGCCTGAGGCGATTGGAAACCTGTGAGGATAACGCCCCTCCGCCCACAGTTCCCGAAGGAGGGCTACTCCACCGAACCTGGGTTCCTCGCACCCGTAAACAAGCCCGCCAATGCGCGCCTGGACCATCGCGCCCAGGCACATCAAACAAGGTTCCGCCGTGCAGTATAGGGTGGCATTGCCAAGGCCGTGCCTGCCTACAGCGGAGAGCGCCTTGTTCATCGCTTCCATTTCCGCATGGTCGAGCACGGAGCGCTCTTGTATCCGGTTGCGCCCCTCGAAGCACCGCCCGTCGGGAAGAGAGACGAGCGCGCCCACGGGAACTTCACCCTCTAGAGCTGCCTCGCTGGCCAGGACGAGGGCTTTCTTCATCAATTGCTCTGGACTGATGGCGGGCATTCCATTCATACCTCAAAGAGCACGGAGCAGGAGGTGAAACGTAAGACGCAAGACGTAAAAAAGTAAGAGGGTAAGAGAGTGAGAGAGTCAGTAGGTCAAAGCGCCTTTCTTGCGCCTTTCTCACTTTCTCACCATCTCACTCTCTAACTTCCAACGCCTAACGCCTAACGCCTAACGCCTTACTCCTTCACGGGGTATATGATGCCGCCGATGACCGCCGCAATGACGGCCCCGCGAATCTTTTGATTCAGGAACGGGCTGTTCTTGCTCAGCGACTTGATGTCCTGCGGCCGTAGAAACGTTTCTTTGCGCAGCGAGAAGATCGTAAGGTCCGCGCCGAGGCCAGGCGCCACGCGCCCTTTCTCATTTAGCCCCAAAATGCGCGCCGGGGCGCATGAAAAGGCGTCAACCAGCCTTTTGAGCGAAATTTTGTCGGGAAGGACCAGCTTGTCAATCGCAAGCGGTACCGCGGTTTGAAGGCCGATGATGCCATTGGGCGCCCGGTCGAACTCGACCAGTTTTTCTTCGTATGCGTGCGGGGCGTGGTCGGTGACGATGGCGTCGAGGGTCCCATCGGCGAGCCCCTCTATGACTGCGTCCACGTCTTCCTTTGTTCTTAGTGGGGGATTCATCTTGTAGTTTGAGTCGAATGATGCCACAGAGTCCTCGGTGAGGGAAAAGTGGTGCGGGGTCGCCTCGGCCGTCACCGGAACGCGCCGCTTCTTGGCGACGCGAATCACGTCCACGCCGAGCTTCGTGGATACGTGGGCGATGTGGACGCGTTGGCCGGTCATTCGGGCCAGCGTGAGGTCGCGCCTGATCATGAGCACCTCGGCCTCGGCTGGAATGCCCCGAAGGCCGAGGCGCGCCGAGACCTTGCCTTCGTTAATGGAGCCGCCGTGGGCCAGGTCCAGGTCCTCGCAGTGGTCAATGACCACCATGCCGAGCGAGCCGGCGTATTCGAGTGCCCGCCGCATCACCTTGGAACTTTTTACCGGCAGGCCGTCATCCGAAAAAGCCGCCGCGCCCGCCTCCTGCAATTCGGCGAACGGAGAGAGGTCTTCCCCCTTTTGTCCCTGCGTGACCGATCCTATGGGATAAACGGCGACGGGACTAGAGGCTTTGGCTCGGTTAAGAATGTAATTGGTTACCGAGGCGCAGTCGTTGACCGGGTTTGTGTTGGGCATGCATGCGACGCCCGTGAAGCCTCCGGCCAGCGCGGCGGCAAGGCCCGTGGCGATGGTCTCCTTGCGCTCGAACCCAGGCTCCCTGAGGTGGACGTGCATGTCAATGAAGCCTGGCGCGACGACCATTCCGGTTGCGTCAAAAACCTCCACGCCGCGCGAGGAGATGCTCTTGTCCACGGCGGCGAACTTTCCGTCTTCGATGAGAACGTCCAGCGTCGCGTCGGTTCCCGAAGCCGGGTCTACAAGGCGCCCGTTCTTAATGAGAAGCTTCATCTTCGCCTCCGCCCAAAAGGAGATAAAGCACGGCCATTCGCACCGACACTCCGTTCTCGACCTGGTCCAGAATGACCGAATAGGGCCCGTCGGCGACCTCCGAGGCGATCTCGACGCCTCGATTAATCGGGCCGGGGTGCATGACGATCACGTCCGAGCTTGCCCGCTTCAGCCTCTCCTCGGTCAATCCGTAGGTTTGGTAGTACTCCCTGAGAGATGGGAAGAGGCCTTTCTGCTGCCGCTCCAGTTGCATCCTGAGCATCATCACGACGTCCTTGCCCGCAAGCGCCTCGTCAAAATCGTGCAAAACCTTTACTCCCAGCGAATCCATGTGCGGAGGCATCAGCGTGGCGGGGGAACAGAGCGTCACCTTGGCGCCCATCGTTTTCAAGAGGTGGATGTTAGAGCGGACGACTCGCGAGTGGGCGATGTCCCCGCAGATCAAGACCTCAAGCCCCTTGAACCCGCCCTTTTTCTGGCGGATCGTGAAGGCATCCAGAAGCGCCTGGGTCGGATGCTCGTGTGCGCCGTCGCCGGCGTTGACCACCGAGGCTTTGGTGAAAGGAAGGATGAGCTGGTGGGCTCCTGGGCTCGAATGGCGCATGACGTAACAGTCGGGCATCATTCGCTCAAGGTTCAAGACAGTGTCAACGAGCGTTTCGCCCTTCTGTACGGAGCTGGTTGAGGCGGAAAAATTCAGCGTGTCCGCGCTGAGGCGCTTCTCCGCGATTTCGAAAGAGGAGCGCGTGCGCGTGGAATTTTCAAAAAAGAGGTTCACGACCAGTTTTGCCCGCAAGGCGGGCACTTTCTTCAATGGCCGCGCCGATATTTCAGCCATCCTCTCGGCGGTGTCGAGGATGAGCGTTATCTCTTCGGCCCCGAGGCCTTCGGTTCCCAAAAGGTGCTTGCCCAGGCTCATTTTCGCCTCCCGGCTGGCGACTTGGTCTTAGGGGCGCCCTTGGTTTCGGGGACGCCTTCGAGCAGGAGAGAGTCCTCCCCGTCCGTTTCCGCAAGGCGCAGCTCAACGTGGTCCTCGCGGCGCGTATTGAGAGATAGGCCCACGTAATCGGCCTGGATCGGAAGTTCCCTGTGGCCCCTGTCGCATAGGACAGCCAGTTGGACGCGCGCCGGGCGGCCGAGATCCACCAGGGCATCCAACGCGGCCCGGATCGTGCGCCCGGTGAAAAGAACGTCATCCACAAGAAGCAGGATGCGCCCCTCGATCGGAAACTCCACGTGGGTGCCTCTTAGAACCGGCGCCGTTCCTGCCTGGGAGAAGTCGTCCCGGTAGAGGTTGATGTCCAAAGCGCCCACCGGGACTTCGTGTTTCAAAAGCTTTCGAAGCTTGGCGGCAAGGCGCCTGGCGAGGGGGACGCCGCGGCGGTGAATGCCGATGAGGGCCAGCGCGGCGCCGTTTTGCCGCTCGGCTATCTCCTGCGCGAGGCGCTCCAGGCAACGTTCTATGCCCTGTGCATCCAGAATTTCTTTGCGCTTCATCATGACTCCTTAAAAAGTGGCCTTTCACGATTCGGTGGCGGCCACGCATCCGTGAACCCCATTATACCGCCCCGGCCAAGGAGGCGCTAGTATGGGGGGTTAAAGGTCGAAGAAGGGGGGCATGGGCTGCTCGGTTTAGAAACGAGGTCCCCAGGAATCACGACGAAGGTGCGCCGCCACCGAGGAAAAAAGCAAGATTCACAGGGAGGACGGGGAGGAGGGGTTAGGAGTTAGGAGTTAGACGTGAGACGGCAGACGGCAGACGATAGACGGACGACGGTTGACGGACGCGCGAGCGCACAGTAAGAAGGTGAGAATGTAAGAAAGTTAGAAGGTCAACCAATGCAATTAACGCGCCTGGATGTGCATCTTTCGCTTTCT
>JAEMPZ010000232.1 GCA_022759065.1 Acidobacteriota bacterium
GGATGATGGATGATAGATGAGGGATGAGGGCAAGATCGCCGCGGCACGCCTGACTTTGCTCCCTCACCTCGCCACGCCGGAACTCCGCCGCGCGGTGGTTGACACCGCCCCGTTTGTGGTATACTCCGGCTGTGCAGGGGAGAGGGAGACCGCCTTTTGTTTCAGAAATCCGCTGAATGAACCAGATGACAAGAACAGATAGCTCTCAGTCGTCGTTTCCGCATTCCAAGATAAAGTTACTCAGCGCCGCCGCGCAAAGGGGTGTTCGGCCGGCCGCAAAATTCCCCCCGAGGAGGAGTGATGTCCGCGCGTTTGTTCGTTGGTAACCTTCCGTTCGACACTACCGAGGCAGAGCTTCGAGAGATTTTCTCCCCTGTTGGGACCATTCTTCGGATCCACTTTCCGCTGGATCGCGAGACGAGCCGGCCGAGGGGCTTCGCCTTCGTGGAGCTGGAGGACCAGGCGGCGGCCCAGGTAGCGATACAGCGATTCAACAACCAGCTTTTCCGCGGAAGGCCGCTAGTGGTGAACGAAGCTCGCGCGCGTGGGGAAGGGGGGCCGCCCACCCGCTCGCCTGGCGGGTATGGCTCTTCGCGCCCGCAGGGAGGGCCGTCGCGCGGAATCGGCGCTGGCCCGGCGGCGTGGGGGATAGACGCGGAGGGGGAGAGAAAACCGTCGCGCAACTTCGGGCCGGATGCTCCGCCCAGGGGGAAAAAGAAATTCCTCAAGGCGGACCGCGGGGAGCGCGGGCCGAAGGGGCCGATTAAAGAGCGCGGGGGTGGCCGTTTCTTCGACGTTGACGAGGACGATCTTTATTCAGGCGGCGATGAACCAGACATTGACAATTTCGCCATGGCCAAGGACGGGGAAGAAGAAGACGGCGAATCTTGAGCGGGCCATCGCGGCAAGTTAAATAGATCATAGCGCCGTTTTTGGACGACAGGGAGAACGGTCATGAAAGCAAGGGTTCACGTGTTTCTAAAGGAAGGGGTGCTGGACCCGCAGGGCAAGGCCGTGGCCAGCGCGCTTCAAACGCTTGGTTTTGAAGAAGTCCTGTCGGTGCGCCAGGGAAAGTTTTTTGACATCGAGACCTCATCGCTGCCGAAGGGCGCTAACGAAGAGCGGCTCAAGGAGTACTGCAAGAAGCTTTTAGCGAACCCCGTCATCGAGAACTTCAAGGTTGAGGTCATCGAGCCGTGAAAATTTCCGTCATCGAATTCCCTGGCTCCAACTGCGACCACGACGCCTACGAATGGCCGCTTAGGATGTTCGGCAAGGCGCCTGAGAGGGTGTGGTACGCGGACCGCGACCTTAAACGGGCGGACCTGGTAATCATCCCTGGCGGGTTTTCATACGGCGACTATCTTCGCTGCGGGGCAATGGCGGCGAGGTCGCCCGTCATGGAAGAGGTGGTCGCCCACGCAAAGCGCGGAGGTTACGTCATCGGCATCTGCAACGGATTTCAGATTTTGTGCGAATCCGGCCTCCTCCCCGGCGCCCTGTTGAAAAACCGGACGCTGACCTTTCTCTGTCTGGAAGTGGTTCTGCGCTGCGAAACGACGAACGCTCCCTTCACGGCCTCGCTGCGTAAGGGGGATCTTCTTCGCATGCCGATAGCTCACGGGGACGGCAACTATTACTGCGACGAGAAGACGCTCAGGGGCCTTCTGGACGAAGAGAGGGTCGCCTTCCGCTACGTCTCCCCGGAAGGGCGAGTGGCCGACGAATGGAACTTCAACGGTTCGATGGACGCGATCGCCGGGATCCTCTCCGAGAACAGGCGCGTCCTCGGAATGATGCCGCACCCGGAGAGGGCAAGCGAAGCGCTGCTCGGTTCAACCGACGGCGCGGCGATCCTTCGCTCGGCGGCCAAAGCGATTGACAAGAATGGCAAGGTCGAACAAAATGGCTGAACCAAAGGTCACCCCCGAACTTGCGCTGGCGCACGGGCTCAACGCTGATGAGTGGGAGCGTCTTTGCAACATTCTGGGCCGCGTTCCGACCTATCCCGAGCTGGGGATATTTTCGGTCATGTGGAGCGAACACTGCTCGTACAAGTCGAGCCGGATTCACCTGAAGAAATTCCCCACCAGCGGGCCTCTGGTCTTGCAGGGGCCCGGCGAAAATGCCGGGGTGGTGGACATCGGCGACGGCTGGGCGGTTTGCTTCAAGATGGAATCGCACAACCATCCGAGTTATATCGAGCCTTACCAGGGCGCGGCGACCGGGGTCGGCGGCATTCTGAGAGACGTCTTCACGATGGGCGCGCGCCCAATCGCCAACCTGAACGGCCTGTTTTTCGGCCAGCCCTCCCACCCCAAGACGCCGCACCTTATCAAGGGCGTGGTGGCGGGTATAGGCGACTACGGCAACTGCATCGGCGTCCCAACGGTTGGCGGACAAGTGTTTTTTCATCCCTGCTACGACGGGAACATACTCGTCAACGCTTTCACCTTGGGCCTTTTGCGAGCCGATAAGATATTCCGCGGCTACGCCAGCGGGGTTGGCAACCCGGTCTTCTACGTGGGGAGCAAGACGGGCCGCGACGGAATTCACGGCGCGACCATGGCCAGCGCCGAGTTTTCTGACGAGACCGAGCAGAAACGGCCGACTGTGCAGGTCGGAGACCCGTTCACAGAAAAGCTTCTTTTGGAAGCCTGCCTTGAGCTGATGGAGCACGACGCCATCGTCGGCATCCAGGACATGGGCGCCGCCGGCCTTACCTCCTCAAGCTTCGAGATGGCGGGCAGGGCGGGCTCGGGCATTAGGATCGAGCTTGACAAAGTCCCCATGCGCGAGACGGGGATGACGCCATACGAGGTTCTTCTCTCCGAAAGCCAGGAGCGGATGCTCATCGTCGCCAAGGCGGGCGCCGAAGAGAGCGTGAAAAGAGTCTTCACGAAGTGGAGGCTTGACGCGGTTGTCATCGGCGAAGTCACCGACACCGGGCGCGCCGAGATTTATTGGCGCGGGGAAAAGGTGGTTGACATGCCGGTGGCGCCGGTGAGCGACCAGGCGCCCGTTTACGACCGCCCGCAAAAGGAGCCTTCGGGCCTTGAAGAACGAAAGCGCCTGGACATCGAGGCGCTCAGAGATTGCCGCAATCCGGAGGAGGCGCTTTTGCGGATGATGGGCTCGCCCAACCTCTGTTCCCGGCGATGGGTTTACACGCAATACGACCAGAGCGTCCGCACGAACACGGTCCTTGGCCCCGGCTACGACGCGGCCCTGGTAAGAATCAAGGGGACAAAAAAGGCCGTGGCCATGAGCCTTGACGTGAACCCCCGATATTGCCGCCTCGATCCTTATGAAGGGGCCAGGCTGGCCGTCGCGGAAGCGGCGAGGAACGTGGCGTGCACCGGGGCCAGACCGCTCGCGATAACCGATTGCCTCAACTTCGGCAACCCGGAACGGGAAAGCGTCATGTGGGAGTTCGCCAGATCGGTCGAGGGCCTGGCGAGCGCTTGCCGCGAGCTTGATACCCCGGTCGTTTCGGGCAACGTCTCGTTCTACAACGAAACCAACGGCGAGGGGATATTTCCCACGCCGACCGTGGGCATGGTCGGGCTTTTGGAGGACGTCGGCCTCCGCGTCCAGAGCTTCTTTGAGTATGCCGGGGACGCCGTCATTCTTCTGGGGCGCACGCGAGGACACGTGGAGGGTTCCGAGTACCTTTCCCTGATTCATGGGTTGGAACAGGGGACTCCGCCCCCGCTGGACATGGCGCGGGAAAAGGCGCTCCTGGGGTTGCTGCAGGTTTTGGCAAAAGAGCGGCTTGTGCATTCCATGCACGACTGCTCGGAGGGAGGCCTTCTAGTCGCGGTTGCGGAGTGTTGCCTCAAGCCTCGCGGCGGCGATCTCGGCGCCTCAATATCGCTTCAGGCAAGAGGCAAGCGGCTTGACGGATTGCTTTTCGGAGAGGATGCGAGCCGCGTCGTGGCCTCGTGTTCGAGCGAATCCATGCAGAAGATTTTCGACCTTGCCAGGGATCGCGGGCTTGAAGCGACCCCAATAGGCACCGTGATTAAAGAGAGGCTCCAGGTTTTGGTGGACGGCCAGCCGATGGCGGATATTTCTCTTCGTGATCTGAGGGCGCGGTGGGAGGGAGGATTTCCTTCCCTCGTAAGCCGCGTCTGAGGGCCAACGGATTGTCATGACACCAGGCCCTTCTTCTGCCCGGTAATGAACGGAGGCGGCCTTGTGCGGCATCTTCGGCATCTATGGTTGTCAGGGCGCCGCGCGCATAGCGGCCAGGGGGCTTTACGGCCTTCAGCACCGGGGGCAGGAGTCGGCCGGGATAGCCTCGTGGGACGGGCGGCGCCTCAGGGTGACGAAGGGGATGGGGCTTGTCTCTGAAGTCTTTGCCGATGTTGACTTGGACGAGATGGATGGAACGGCGGCCATCGGCCACGTCCGTTATTCCACGTCCGGAGATTCCGATTTAAGGAACGCCCATCCCATAGTCGCCTCTACTCAGCACGGGGAGGTGGCGCTCGGCCACAACGGGAACCTCGTCAACGGCCATTCCCTCCGCGAGTCCCTCGAACGAGGCGGCGCCATCTTCAATTCGACGACCGACTCCGAAGTGATACTCCACCTCTTCGCGCGGTACGGCTGCGGCGATCCCATCGAGGCGCTGGTGCAGAGCCTCCTGCCGCTCAGAGGCGCTTTCAGCCTCGTGGTGCTGCTTCAGGGGCTTCTCATCGGCGTCCGCGACCCGTGGGGCTTTCGTCCTTTAGTGCTTGGGGACCTTGATGGCGCCCCGGTGCTGGCGTCGGAGTCTTGCGCGCTCGATCTTTTGGGCGCGAAGTTCATCCGCGAGGCCGAGGCGGGGGAGGTCATCATAATCAGCGACGCCGGCGTCCAATCGCTGAGGCCATTTCCGCCTTCGCCGAAGGCCCCGTGCATTTTTGAGTATGTCTATTTCGCGAGGCCGGACAGCCGGATTTTCGGCGGCGTTGTTTTTTCGGCGAGGGTCGCGATGGGGCGCCGCCTGGCCATGGAGCATCCGGCGGACGTTGACGCCGTGGTTCCGATACCAGATTCTGGGACGCCCGCTGCTATTGGCTTTTGCGAAGTGAGCGGCATCCCGATGGTTCAGGGTTTCGTGCGAAACCATTACGTCGGGCGAACCTTCATCGAGCCGGCTCAGGCCATGCGGGACACGGAGGTGCGCATCAAGCTCAATCCGATGCCGTCGGAACTCTCCGGCAAGCGCGTAGTGCTCGTTGACGACTCGCTCGTAAGAGGCACCACCGCCAAAAAGATCATCAGGCTGGTGCGCGAAGCCGGGGCGCGCGAGGTTCACCTTCGGCTCTCCAGCCCGCCTGTTGTTAATTCCTGTGTTTATGGTATAGATACCCCCTTGAGGTCCGAGCTTTTGGCCGCGAACCTCGGCCTTGAGGATATCAGGAGCTTCGTGGAGGCCGATTCGCTTGGGTATTTAAGCGCGGAAGGAATGGCCGGGGCGGCAAATGGAACGCTTGAGGGTTTCTGCCACGCCTGCTTCGGCGGCCCCTATCCAGCCGGCGGCGAGGGTCCGGGAATGAGGCAGCGCGGGCTTTTCGATAAGGAGCGGCGATGAGCTGGAGAAAATTCAAGCTGCCGTCCTGGGTTTTGGAAACGGTGCCCGTCCTGGTGGGCGTGAGCCTTTCCTTTATTTATTTTTTGGCCGTCCTGCCCGCTGCCAAGCCGTTGATCTGGCGTTATATCTTAACGGCTTTAATCCTGGCGGTTCTTATGCGGATTCCTGCCGCCTGGTACTACAAGACGCGTCTTTTGCCGGCCGTTAAAGCCTACAAGAGCGCCCGCCGCTCTGGCGCAGTTCTTGGCCGGGCGGAGCTTGCCAGGGCCTACAAATCCATCGCCTCATTGGTTCCCAGGGCGCAGATCGCTTCACTGATACTCTGGGCATGTTCAGTGATTCTGCTTCTGGCCGCAGACCGAATCTGGCTCGTGGGGACGCCCCTCTCGGCGGTTGCGCTTCTCTTCACCTCTCTTATAATCGTCGTCATCTCTCTCGCGATTTCATACTTCATGACAAAAAGCAGGGTGAGCCCGCTGCTGGAGGAGATTCAGGAACTTCTGCCAGAAGCGCCCGGCGTGGATCGCTGGCGCGTCTCTTTCCGCAGCAAGGTCGTCGTCACGCTCATCGGAGTATCGGCGCTTGCTTTCATGGCTTTCGGCGCGCTTGTTTATGGCAAGATGCGCGCCGGAGTGGAGGAGATGGCGCTTTCTGAAGGGGCGGAACGGGCCAGGGAAATCTCCGTTCAGTTAAGCCAAAGCCCTCGTGAAGAGTGGCCAGGTGCGCTTTCTCGCGCCACCTCCAACCTCTGGGTTCTGGCGGTCGTTGATGCGCAGGCCAGGCCCATAGCCGAAAGCGCGAAAGGCGAAATGCCGCAAGGAGCGCTGGAATGGCTGAAACGTTCATCTTTCAAGGTGGAACAGAACGCCACCTTTCAAACGCCAGCGGGGGGGCTTAGGGTCTTTCCGCTCACGAAGGATTCGTGGCTCCTGGTGGCGGCCAACCCAGGGGCGCTTAGCCAGCTGACCGGAAAATTCGTCAAGGCCGGGTTGCTCTTCCTTTTGGCCACGTTGGTCGGCCTGGGGTGGTACATGTTCGCCCTGGGCGCCGACTTGGCAAGGTCGGTCAAAAGGCTCAATGTATTTAGCGGGCGACTCGCTTCGGGGGACTTGCGCGGCGTCGTGCCGGTTTGGTCCGACGATGAGCTTGGGGACGTCTCCGACCACCTGCGGGCGACGTTTCACGCGCTGCGGCGTATGGTCGGCGAGGCTCAGCGCTCGGCGTCCATCGTCGAAGGCGAAGTGGCCTATACGGCGGCGGCCGCGGTTTCTTTTCAGGATGAAGTCGCGAGGCAATCAGGAGCCGTGGCCGAGACGAGCCGCTCGGCGCAATCGGTGGAAGAGGGCATAAGGGCCATCGCGGCGGCGATGGAGACGATATCCTCGGCGACAGAAGACGTCTCCTCCGCCGTTCTTGAAATGCAGGCTAGCGTGGACGAAATAGCCGGACACGCCCAGACGCTTAGCGCGTCGGTTGAGAAGACCGCCTCATCAATAAACGAAATAGCCGCCTCCGCGGAAGAGGTCGAAGCTTCCTGCGGCAAGCTGCAAGAGGCTACGCGGGACGCGGTCTCGTTTTTCTCTGAGCTTGACGCCGCGGTCGAGGAAACGCAGAGGAACGCTTCCGGCCTTTTGGAGTCGGCGCAGAAGGTCACCGCGGACGCGGAGGAGGGCAGGACATCGGTTTCGGCGGTCGAGGACGAGGTCCTCAGGAGCCGGGCGGCCCAGGAGGAGAGCAGGCAAGCCTTCGCGAGGCTTCAGGCCAGCATGGAGCGAATCGGGCGGATCGTTGACGTCATCCAGGACGTCACCGAGCAGACCAACCTCCTGGCGCTGAATGCTTCCATTATCGCCGCCGGAGCGGGCGAACACGGGCGCGCCTTCGGGGTGGTCGCCACGCAGGTCCGCGAGCTTTCCGGGCGAACGGCCGGCCACGCGAAGGAGATTCGGGGCGTCATCAAATCGCTTCTTGAAAGCGGCCGCGACATGGAAGGCGCCATGGCGAGGACAGCCGGAGCGGTGGAGCAGAGCGCCCAGCTTTCGAGGCGCGCGGCGGATACGCTGCGCACGATCCTCGAATCCGCTGCCTCGCAGGAGGAGAAAAGCCAGCGCATCGCCTCGGCCACCGAAGAGCTGGCGCACGGCGGCCAATCGGCCAGCAGAAACGTCCAGAATATTTTTGAGATGACGGAGGGCATCGCGAGGGCCACGGCTGAACAGGCAAAGGCGACGCGCCTGCTGACCGACGAAGCGGAACGGGTGCGCGCCGTCGCGCTTACGCTTACTAACGCCACCCAGGAACAGGCCAGGGGCGCCCGGCTCATCTCCGAGGCCGTCGGCCGGATGACAAGCGACAGCGGCCAGGTGACCGCCGCCGTTCAGGCCCAGGGACGGGGCGCGGAGGCGATCACCAAGGCCATGGCCCAGCTTTCGG
The DNA here is from genome assembly GCA_022759065.1 of Acidobacteriota bacterium. GTDB lineage: Bacteria > Acidobacteriota > UBA4820 > UBA4820 > DSQY01 > JAEMPZ01. The sequence continues at coordinate 8,018 of JAEMPZ010000232.1, forward strand.
AAGCGGCGGCCTCTATGGAGAGCGCCGCGCTTGCGCTGCGCGAAGCCTCCTCGCGCCTCAAATCCGGCTCCACGGCGCTGAGCGGAGAAATCAGAAAGTTCAGCCTTTAAGCATATAAACCAAAAGGGGCCAGCGTGGACGGCAAGCTGACATACCGCGAATCCGGAGTGGACATTGACGCCCAGGACCAGGGGCTTTTACGAGTCAAAGAAATAGCCAAGAGCACGTTCACGCGCGGGGTTCTATCAGAAATTGGCCTTTTCGGCGGCCTTTTCGCCCTGAATCCTGATGATCCGGCGGGAGACGTTCTGGTCGCTTCGGCCGACGGCGTTGGGACCAAGCTCAAGGTGGCGCAGCTCGCCTGCCGCTACGACACGGTTGGCCAGGATCTCGTCAACCATTGCACAAACGACATCCTCGTCCAGGGGGCTAAGCCACTTTTCTTCCTCGATTACTTCGCCGCCGGAAAACTCGTGCCGGAGAGGCTGGCGCAGGTCGTGGAGGGGCTTGGCAAGGCATGCCGCGAAAACGGCTGCGCGCTTTTGGGAGGCGAGACGGCAGAGATGCCGGGACTTTACGCGGGGGAGGACTTCGACCTGGCCGGTTTCATCGTCGGCGTGGTCAAACGCGACAAAGCGCTGCCAAAAGGCGTGAGCAAAGGGGACGTTCTTGTCGCGCTTCCCTCGACTGGCTTGCACACGAATGGCTATTCCCTCGCGCGGCGGCTTTTCTTTGAAGTGAAAAAATTGAAGACGGACACGTACCTTTCGGACCTTGGCTGCACCGTTGGCGAAGCGCTCTTGGCGGTTCACCGTTCCTATTTCAACTCGCTCTACCCGCTGTTGCAGACGGAAAGCGGAATCCACGGCATGGCTCACATAACGGGCGGCGGCATCGTGGACAATTTGCCGCGCATCCTTCCGCAAGGCGTCGCGGCCCTGATTCAAGAATCGGCCCTCATACGCAAACCGGCCATTTTTGGGTACATTCAGCGAGAGGGGAACGTTGACCCTGGCGACATGCGGCGCACCTTCAACATGGGCGTAGGAATGATCCTCTGCGTCTCCCAGGAACGCCTTGACGCCGTCGTGGGGGCGCTGAAAGCAGCAGGCGAAGCGCCTTGGGTGATCGGCGAACTTCTCGAAGGCAACCGAACCGTGACCTTCGCCTGACGGCGCCCCAAGGTTGACTTTTTCGATATAACCGCTATAATTAGCGTTCGGTTTGGGCCGGATGGGCCGTTAACTCAGTCGGTAGAGTATCTGCCTTTTAAGCAGGAAGTCATGGGTTCGAATCCCATACGGCCCACCAGATTGCGCGTCCCCATCGTCTAGCCCGGCCTAGGACACCTGCCTTTCACGCAGGCGACGGGGGTTCGAATCCCCCTGGGGACGCCATCACGACTCTATCCCTCAAAGCAATTGGTGCTATCATAAAGGACGAGGGAGGAGCGGGTGATGGCCGGGCAGGATGAACCGAGGCTTCTGAACCAGAGCGACAGGCCGACCAGGCGGCACTACGTCATTCTGAGCATGGCGTGGGCGGGGTGGCTTTTCGATTTTTACGACCTGATGCTGCTCTCTTTTCTTCTTATCCCCATCAAAAGGGACATCGGGCTTCAGGATTGGGAGCTTTCGCTCATTCTGGGCACGACGCTCGCCGCAACGGCTGTTGGAGGGATTATCTTCGGCGGCCTGGCCGACCGCTTCGGCAGGAAACCTGTCCTGAGCTGGACGATGCTGGTCTATTCGATAGGCACCTTTGGCTGCGGCATGTCGCACAACTTCTGGCTCTTCATGGTTTTCCGCGTTGTCACGGGCCTCGGGGTCGGCGGCGAATGGGCCACGGGACAAACGCTGATCGGTGAAACGTTCCCGGCCAAGATGCGCGCCCGATTCGCGGCGGTGATGCAAACTGGGGCCCCCGTCGGAATTCTGCTCGCTTCGGTCGTCGGCTCTTTCGTCGAACCGGTCTTTGCTCAATGGTTCGGCGCGTCCTGGGGCTGGCGCGCTTGCTTCTTCGTATCGGCGCTTCCAGCGCTTCTTGTCCTCGTGATTCGCCGCCACATGCCGGAATCGGACGTTTGGGAGAGAGGAGCGGCGGAAAAGGCGCCGTCCGCGGGAGATCTGGCGCGGGCCCTTGCGCGTGACGCAAAGCTTAGGCGGTTTTTCATCCTGGGGCTGGTGCTGGCGGTCGCGAACATGTCGGCCTACTGGTTTACTTACACCTGGCTTCCCAAATACCTTTATGACCGGATGGGCCTCTCGGTGGCCAAATCGGGGCTTGCGATGATAGTGACTCAGCTCGCCGGTTTCGCCGGATATCTTTCATACGGAATCGTGGCCGACTGGAAGGGCCGCCGCGTGGCCTACACCATTTATTCGATGATCTGGGCGATTGGGCTTCTGGGACTGACTTGGTTCTGGGGCGCGGTTGCCGCCTGGCCAGTGCTCCACCTTCTCTTCATGGTGCTCGTGGGTCTTGGAACGGGAAACTTCTCCGGCTACGGCCCCATCTTCTCGGAACTCTTTCCGACTCGAATACGTTCCGCGGCGATGGGAACGATCTTCAATCTCTCCAGGGGAGTCCAATTCTTCACGCCGCTCATCATTACATGGGCGAGCGCGCAAGCGTGGGCGGCATCGTCGGGCCTCGGGGCCGGCATCTCAATCGGCGCCTTTTTCGCCGTCTTCACCGGGCTCTGGGTCTGGACTCTGCCTGAAACCAGGGGCACCGTGATAAACGAGTA
>JAEMPZ010000031.1:0-3390 GCA_022759065.1 Acidobacteriota bacterium
AGTCCCGTCGTTGCTACATTAGGAATTGCCGGAAAAATTATTTTGGACAGCAGTGATACCAGATAGAAGGCGATTGAAATGTGCTACCATTTAGCGGACGGAGGCTGGCCAATGGCAAGCCGCAGGGAAGCGCTGGCAGCATGGATGAGAGAATCGGTTATCGTGGCCGACGGCGCCATGGGCACGCTGCTTTTGACGCGCGGAGTAAATCCCGGGCGTTGCCTCGAAGAGCTGAACCTGAGCCAGGCCGACCTAATCTTCGCGATACACCGCGAGTACCTTCACGCCGGCGCGCAGATCCTTACCACGAACACGTTCAAGGGCAACAAGTTCGCGCTGGCCGCTCATGAGATGGAGGGGCGGCTTAGGGACATCAACGCCCGCGCCGTGGAGATCGCAAGGCGCGCCGCGCACGGCTCGCCCGTCTGGGTCGGCGCCTCGATAGGGCCTTTGAAGGTCATGCTAAAACCTTATGGCGAAGTGAGCGAGGAGGAAGCCCGCGAGGCGTGCCGCGAGCAGGTGGCCGCTTTGGCGGAAGCGGGACCAGACCTCTTCATTCTGGAAACGCAGCAGTCGGTTCTTGAGTGTATCTTCTTCATTGAGGCCTGCCGCGCGATAGCGCCTGAAATCCCCGTGCTTGCCTCGCTGACCTTCAACCACGACGGGCGGACGTTTTTCGGGGACTCGCCGGTTACGGGACTGCGCCGCCTCGCGGCGTCAGGAGCCGATATAGTGGGAATCAATTGTTCCGTTGGCCCCGCTGACACGCTGCCCTTTGTCGAAGAGGTCGCGAGTGCCGTCGGTGTTCCTCTTTCCGTGATGCCGAACGGAGGCTACCCGGCGGAAGTCGAGGGGCGGCTCGTTTACCTCTCAAGTCCAGACTACGTCGCCAGCTACGCCAAGCGATACGCCGATTTGGGCGCCAACATCGTTGGGGGCTGCTGCGGCACCACGCCCGACACCATTCGCGCAATCTCAGCCCTGATGAAGGGCCGCCGCCCCGCAAAACGCGCTTTGGGCGAATCTGGAAAGTTTGTCATCGAGGAACCGCAACCATTTCAAGCCTCCGAACCACAGCAACCGGGAGGCTTCTTCGCCCGGCTTGGAAAGAGCTTCGCCGTAACATGCGAGATAGACCCTCCCAAGGAGCCCGACGCCAAGCAAGCCGTCGAGACCGCCCGCATTTTGAAACAGGCCGGGGCAATGGCCGTGGACATCGCCGACAATCCGAGGGCCCGCGTCAGGGTTTCATCCACGGCGCTGGCGCACCTTGTGCAACAGGAGACTGGCCTCACCACCATTCTTCACATGACCTGCCGCGACCGAAACCTTCTCGGGCTTCAGTCGGAACTTTTAGGCGCCGCGCTCTTGGGCGTCGAGGGCGTGCTCGCCCTCTCTGGAGACCCGGCCGCTTCTGGCGACGTCCCTTCCGCCACATCCGTCAATGATGTCAACGTGACTGGCCTAGTGAGGGTTATTGCATCGCTGAACCGCGGCTACGATTTCTCGGACCACGCGCTTGGCAAGGGCACCAATTTCCGAATCGGCGTGGGCGTAAACCTCGGCGCTTCAGACATTGGCAAGGAAATCGCCAAGCTTGAGGAAAGGCTCGGCGCGGGGGCGACATTCGCCATGAGCCAGCCCGTCTTTTCGCTCGAAGCGGTTGGCCGGTTTCTGGAGGCGAGCGGCCATCTGTCCGTCTTCGTCCTGCCAGGCATTTTGCCCCTCGCCAGCGCCAAACAGGCGCTTTACCTTCACAACGAAGTTCCGGGCATCACGCTGCCGCGGCCGGTTCTTGAGAAGATCACGAGCTTTGAATCGAGAGATGACCAGAAGGCATACGGAACCGAGCTTGCCCGCCAATTGCTCGCCGGCCTAAAAAAGCTGGCCCCAGGAGCTTACCTGACCGCGGGCGGCGCCAACGGCCAGGTCCTTGCGGACGTTCTTTTGGGGCTCGCGTAAGAGCCGGCGGCGCTGATGCAAAATCAGTGAAAGAACATTTAAGCTAAACAACGTGTTCATAAACATTTGGGGGCACCGTCCCAGCTCCATCGCGGGATTGGGGTCTTCCAGTCGCGCGCGAAATGCTGTATATTTTACCAAGGAGGCGCCCGTAGCTCAGGTGGATAGAGCATCTGCCTTCTAAGCAGAGGGCCGGGGGTTCGAGTCCCTCCGGGCGCACCAGTCCAGCCCCACCCGCGAAGAAAGACCGGAGGGACGAGAAGGGCGGGATACCCGTCGGCGGCCGTTACGAGAACGCGACGGCGGAGGGAGCGTTCGCAGTTAGGCCGCCAAGGGAGAGACCCGCCCCGGGAATCTTAGGCGGACTTGGAACGTAGCGAGCGGACTCTGACGCGAGCGAGGCCCCTAGGCCGCCTTTGATTCGAGTCCCTCCGGGCGCACCAACACCCAAGTGGGGTTCCGCTCCCCTTAGGCGCGTTCAAAACCGATCTGGACATTGCTGAAGGGACATTCATCGCCCTCGTCCTTTGCCTTGCTCTTCCATATCCTGTGGCGGGGGGGCCGTGACTTCGACGATTGTTCCGTCGCAGGCGGGAAAAGATATTTTCCAGGCGTGCAGGAGGGCGCGCGCCTGGCCTTCGGCGCCTTTGCCGTACTTCCGGTCTCCCACTATCGGATATCCTGCCGTGGCGCAGTGGACGCGAAGCTGGTGGGTCCTGCCAGTCATCGGTTCGAGCAGCAGAAGGGAGCGGCCGCCTGCCGCGCGCAGCACGGCGTAGCGGGTCCTGGCTTCTTTGCCGGAAGGATCAACCCGCATAACGTTTCCGGGGGATTCGGCAAGGGGCCATGTCCACTCACCTCTTTCAGGCTCTGGAGCGCCATGAACCCAGGCCAGGTATTGCTTCTGAACCCGCCCCCGGCGCAAGGCTGCCGACAGGCGGGCCGCCTCTGCCTTATCGGTCGCGACGAGAACGGCGCCCGAGGTTGGGGTGTCCAGCCTGTGGATCGGGTGAAGGGATCGCATCTGAAGATTTCTCTCGCGGGCAAGGGCGTAAAGGAGCGTGCCTTCGACGGCTTCGCGCGTCGGCGCAAACGGAACTCCTCCGGGCTTGTCGAGGGCCAGAAGGCCCGAAGATTCCCAAAGAACGGTCACGGGGGCTAGAGTAAGCGAGGCAGGTTGAACGGGCTCGGCGCGCAAACGCGCTCCGGCATTTACCGGGCGCGAGGCCACGCGCACGCGCCGCCCGTCAAGATAGACAGCCCCCTGAAGAATGGCCTCCCGCGCTTCGCGGCGGCTTTAGTAGCAACCGAGAACGGCGCGCGCCTTGTCCAACCGCTCGCCTTCGCATTTGTCCGGCACGATCGCTTCCACGGCGAACCTCACAGAAGCAATTATAACGCCACACCCAAGATGTAAGAAGGTTAGAG
>JAEMPZ010000031.1:3490-10702 GCA_022759065.1 Acidobacteriota bacterium
GCCTAAACTTTTCTTAGAGCCCCTCTGTCTCACTCATCTGAGGAGGTAGCACGATGACAAACAAAAAGGTTCTTTCGGCTTTTGTTGCACTGGCGCTCACGGCGGCCACCTTCGCTCAGGCGCCATGGGACAACCCCAGAGTGATTCAAGAGTTGGGACTTACCGCGCAGCAGCAACAGCAGCTCCAAGACATGCGGTACAAACACCAGCGGGAAATGATCGACCTTCGCAGGGACATGGAGATCAAGGAACTGGCGCTCAAGGAGGAAATGTCCAAGGACCAGCCCAACGAAGCGGCCGTCAGCAAGGCCATTGACGCAGTTGCCCAATCACGCTCCACGATGGAAAAGGCGCGCTTCCGCCACATGCAGGAGGCAAGGGCGATACTGACGCCAGAGCAGTGGCAGAAGGCGCGAGCATGGATGCAAGCCCATCGCGGGCAGTTCGGCCGAAAGGGACATGGCGGCCAAGGGTTCGGCCGAGGCCAGCAGGGTGGCCAGGGCATGGGACCAGGCGGATTCGGCCAGGCGCCGCAACCGGGTGGCTATCCTGGCCCGGATAATCCTCCACCTCCACCGCCTCCGGCTCAATAACACTTGCCCCTTCCACATCCCTCCCTTCAGGGACGGGCCTCAGGGCCCGTTCCTTTTTCTTTCCAGCAGCACGCCAATCATAAAAGGCACGACACATCCATCGCGGAATTTTGGTTACTGAAGCCCCCTTGTCAATGTCACATTAAAGGTATAGAGTTGCATGAGGAAGGAGCACGCCATGGAAGAAAAAACCTATCGTTTTTACATCCGCCAGGGAGACTTTGAGTTGGACATCGAAGGCGACCAGGCTTTCGTGGAAAGTTACGTCGAGGCGTTTCTGGAGGAAGAACTCCTTGATGCCGAGGAAAAAAAGGCGCGGTCATCCAAAGCGCTGAAGGCCCTTCCGGCCCCCAAGGCTCCAGGCAAGGATTTGAAGGGAGAGATAGACTTTTCCTCCTTGGCCGATTTCATGAAAGCGGCGAGGCCACAGACCAACAAGGAGAGGTTCCTTCACTACGTTGACTTTCTGAGGCAACAGGGCGTGGCCGACGTCGCGGCAAAGGACGTCGAGGCCTGTTTCAGCGCTCAGAGAGCGAAGGCGCCGGCAAGCCTGCGCCAGTATTTCCAGGTTCTGAAAAAACAGCGGCTCCTTGAGCCCAGCGGGAATTGGGGACGTTGGCGGTTGACGCAGAAGGGCATTGCCGCCTTAGGCAACGCCAAGCCCCCCGCCGCGAAGAAGCGCGCCGGACGCAAGGCCAACCGCCGCAAAAACGCGGCTTCGCGGCGATAGGCCGTCTCGGGGAGAAACGCAGATGGCTGCCAAGTTCCAGGGGCTCGATTACTATCGCTGTGACGAGTTGTTGACCGGCGAGCAGAAAATGGTCCGCGATACGGTGCGGTCCTGGGTTGACGACAAAGTGATGCCGATAATCGCCGGCCATTACAGGGAGGGGACATTCCCACTGGAACTGGTGGCCGAGATGGGAAAACTCGGGCTTCTCGGAGCCAATCTGCCGGAATCTTACGGCGCCTCAGGCCTGGACAACGTCGCTTACGGCTTGATCATGCAGGAACTCGAACGGGGCGATTCGGCCATCCGCTCCTTCGCTTCGGTCCAGGGCGGCCTGGTAATGTACCCGATCTTCACTTATGGCTCTGAAGAACAAAAACGGAAATGGCTGCCCAAACTGGCCAAAGGCGAGGTGATCGGATGTTACGGCTTGACGGAGCCCGACGCCGGCTCCGATCCGGGTTCAATGACGACCCGCGCCAGGCGGGACGGCTCTGAATGGGTTCTCAACGGCGCGAAGATGTGGATCACCAACGGGACCATTGCTGACGTGGCCGTCGTCTGGGCGCGCACCGATGAAGGCATCAGAGGTTTCCTTCTCGAGAAGGGAACGCCCGGCTTCAGCGCGCCGGAAATGAAAGGGAAGCTATCCTTGCGAGCCTCCGTGACTTCGGAGCTGATTTTCGAGGAGGCGCGCGTTCCTGATTTCAACCGACTTCCGAAGGCCCAGGGCCTCGGCGCGCCGCTTTCATGCCTCAACCAGGCCCGTTACGGCATTGCATGGGGGGCGGTTGGCGCGGCGCAGGCTTGTTACGACGAAGCGCTGCGCTACGCGAAGGAACGGGTCATGTTCGGCGGCCCGATAGCCAGGTTTCAACTGGTCCAGGACAAGCTGGTGAAGATGGTGGCGAATATAACGCAGGCGCAGCTTCTTGTCTGGAGGCTGGGAAAACTTAAGGACGCGGGGACGTTGCGCCACCAGCAGGTGAGCCTGGCAAAGATGCAGTGCGTCTCCATGGCACGCGACACGGCGCGAGACGCCAGGGACATACTGGGGGCCAACGGCATCCTGGACGAGTACCAAGCCATGCGCCACATGAACAATCTTGAGAGCGTATACACTTACGAAGGCACCCACGACATACACAAACTGGTGGTCGGAGCCGACATAACTGGCTTTGAGGCTTTCAGGGCGCCCGCCCCTGGCGAGCATCAGGGATGACCGGGCAGGTGATGAGTTAGGAGTTAAGGGTAAAGGGTAAAGAAGTACATCAGCCTCTTCACTCTTCACTCTTCACCCTTCACCCTTCACCCTTAACCCTTCACGCTTTACGCTTCGACCCCTTCTTGTATTCGCTGGCCTTCTCGTCAAGGCCGGCACGCAGCGCCTCATCCGGCGTGAGCCCCTTCGCTTTGGCGTAATCCCGCAGATCCTGGGTTATTTTCATGGCGCAGAACTTCGGGCCGCACATCGAGCAGAAGCGCGCCACCCTAGCGCCAGGGTCGGGCAGCGTGGCGTCGTGAAACTCAATCGCCCGTAAGGGGTCCATCGCGAGGTGAAACTGGTCGTCCCATCTGAATTCAAAGCGCGCTTTGGCCATCGCGTCGTCCCACTCCTTCGCGCGCGGGTGGCCCTTTGCAAGGTCAGCGGCGTGAGCGGCGATCTTGTAGGCGACGACGCCTTCGCGCACGTCCGCTTTGTCAGGCAGTCCCAGGTGCTCCTTCGGCGTGACGTAACATAGCATCGCGGTGCCGTACCATCCTATCATCGCCGCGCCTATGGCGGAGGTGATGTGGTCGTAGCCCGGCGCCACGTCGGTGGTCAAAGGGCCTAGGGTGTAGAATGGCGCCTCGTGGCAAACCGCCATCTGCCGCTCCACATTCTCGCGTATCTTGTCCAGGGGAACGTGTCCCGGCCCCTCGATCATTACCTGAACGTCGTGGCGCCAGGCCCTTTCGGTAAGCTCGCCGAGCGTGTCGAGTTCCGCGAATTGCGCTTCGTCGTTGGCGTCGGCGATCGAGCCGGGCCTGAGGCCGTCGCCCAACGAAAACGCGATGTCGTAAGCTTTGAATATCTCGCACATCTCATCAAAATGAGTGTAGAGGAAGTTCTCCTCATGGTGGGCGAGGCACCACGACGCGAGAATGGAACCCCCGCGCGACACGATGCCCGTCACGCGGTTCGCCGCGAGGGGAATGGCGGCCAGGCGAACGCCCGCGTGAATCGTCATGTAGTCAACGCCCTGCTCGGCCTGCTCTACAAGCGTTTCGGCAAAAAGCTCCCACGTCAGATCCTCCGGATTGCCTCCGGCCTTTTCGAGCGCCTGGTAGATGGGAACGGTGCCTATCGGGACGGGGGCGTTTCTTATGATCCATTCCCGCGTCTCGTGAATGTCGGGGCCGGTGGAGAGGTCCATCACCGTGTCGGCGCCCCAACGTATCGCCCATATCATTTTCTGGACCTCCTCCTGCACGGACGAGGCAACGGCGGAGTTCCCGATGTTGGCGTTTATCTTCGTAAGGAACTTCCGGCCGATGATGCACGGCTCGAGCTCCGCGTGGTTCACGTTGCAGGGCACTATGGCGCGCCCGGCGGCTATTTCATCGCGCACAAAGGCCGGTGGGAAGCCCTCGCGGAGGGCCACGAATTCCATCTCCTTAGTGATGACGCCCTTTTTGGCGTAATGCATCTGCGTGATGTTGCAACCGGGCTTGGCACGCAAGACCTTCCGCCCGCGGCCGGGAAACAGGCCCGTCGTTCCACCTGCTGGCGGCGATGCCGCCTCGCGCTCCTCGATGGAGCCGCGTTCCAAAATCCATGGGCGCCTTAGCGGCGCGAGACCCTTGGCCAAATCGGATGTTACTCCGCCATCACCGTAAGGCCCCGAAGGATCATAGAGCCTGACGGGCGGGTTGGGCGTCTCGTTGCCATCCACCCTGCTCGGCGCCAGCGAAACCTCGCGGAAGGGCACGCGAATGTTCGGGCTGGAGCCGGAAACATAAACTCTTTTGCTTCCTGGAAACGGCTCTCCCGCGACGATGTTTTCAAATTTATTCGGGGACATTGTTCCTCCGCTCATGGCCGCGCTGGGGGCGCGGCCAGGGCGGGAGGCGCGTCGTGGGCCGTACCCCAGACCATCAAGCCTCCCAAATGGCCGGTGTATCCTACCAGCACGGCGGCTGCAAGCGCCAGCAGAAAAAGCAGCGCGCGGATTCTCGGCTTTCGGTCAGGGCCGTCAAGCCCCTTCCTCTCTTTGTCGGCCGCGGAGACGTTCGCCGCGATGAAGGCCGCTGCGGCGATGCACCCCATGATCATCGTCCAGAGCGCCGCGTCCTCGTGCCTGTCCACCAAAACTTTCACCGCCGGCTTGTCCTTGAAGGCCTCGGCCACGTCATCTCCGGTGTAATAGGCCGCGAATCCGCCCAGAACCCCAACAAGCAGGAGCAGCGCCGTCGCCCGCCGCCAGAACGGCTTCCCCAGCGACAGCCAAAGGAAGGCCGTCAGGGCAGACAGCATCAGGAAGGCGACTGGAAAGTGGACGAGGACCGGGTGCAAAAAAGGAATGCCGAACATCGCGTTCCTCCTTACCTGAACAAACAGCGCAGGGTGCCGGAATATGGCCTCCCGGCGCGGCCTTGCGGCCACTTATTTTCCGGCCGTGGACGCTTACTTCTCGGCTTCTTCGGCTTCCTTCGCCTTCCTCGCCTCCTCGACGATCTTCTGCTGGATCATCGCCGGGACTTCCTCGTATGACGCGAACTCCATGGAGAAGGTGCCTCTGTCGGCGGTCATTGACTTCAGCGTAGAGGCGTAGGTCAGCACCTCCGCGAGGGGCACCTGGGCTTTGATGACCTGGTTGTGCCCCTTCTGGCTCATGCCCTGGATGCGGCCGCGGCGGCTGTTGAGGTCGCCCATCACGTCGCCCATGCACTCCTCCGGCACGACGACTTCAAGGTTCATTACCGGTTCCAACAGCGTTGGCCTGCACTTCTCCATGGCCTCCTTGAACCCCATGTGGGCGGCGATCTTGAAGGCCATTTCGGAAGAATCCACCGGATGGAAGCCTCCATCGAACAGAGTCACGCGCAAGTCAACGACCGGGTAGCCGGCGAGCGCTCCCCGTTCCAGCGACTCGTGCATTCCCTTTTCAACGGCCGGGATGAAGTTGCGCGGCACGGCGCCGCCGAAAATATCGTCCTTGAATTCAAAACCAGTGCCCCTCGGCAAGGGTTCCATCCTGATCTGTATGTCGGCGAACTGGCCGTGGCCTCCCGTCTGCTTCTTGTGCCTCGCGTGAACTTCGGCGCGGCCCTTTATTGTTTCCTTGTAAGGGACTTTCGGCTGCTTCACGGTCATCTGGACGCCGTAGCGCCTCTGCACGCGGGCGACGACGATCTCGACGTGCTGCGTCCCCTGCCCGGAAACAAGCAACTCCTTGGTCTGAGGATCACGCCCCACCTTGAAGTTAGGGTCCTCCTCGACCATGCGCGCAAGCGCCTGCGCGATCTTTTCTTCGTCTCCACGGCTCTTGGGCTCCACCGCGAAGGAGATGGCGGGAATGGGATACTTGACCGGCGCGAACGTGACGACGCGCTCCTTGGCGCACAGCGTGTCGCCGGTCTGCGTCTCCTTGAGCTTCATGACCGCGGCTATGTCGCCGGCGGCGACCTGCTCGCACTTAACGCGCTCCTTGCCCTTCATGTGGAACAGGCCGGTCATGCGCTCCGGCGTGGTGGTGCGCGGATTCACAAGGGTTGCATCGGCCTGCAGCGTGCCGGATACTACCTTGAAAACGGTGATTCTCCCCTGCGCCGGGTCGGAAATGGTCTTGAATGCGAAAGCGCTGACGGGCTGGGACGCGTCAACGGCCACTTCAGTTTCGGCGCCTTGCGCGTCGGTCGCCTTCCATGGCGGGCGATCCGCGGGAGAGGGGCCGAATTCCGCGAGAAAATTGAGAACGTCCGCCACGCCGACGTTCTTGCCGGCCGCGCAGCAAAGCACCGGGAAAATCTTGTCCTGGGCGACGCCGATCCGAAGCGCGGCGGTCAGCTCTTCGGGGGTCAGGTCCCCCGCCTCGAAGTACTTTTCCATGAGCTTTTCGTCAAGTTCCGCGACGGTTTCTACCAGCGCGGCGCGGGCCTTTGCCACGGCCTCTTTCTGCGCGGCGGGAATCTCTTCTTCTTTATATGAGCCCGATTCGTCGCTGGCGTAAACGTGGGCCTTGCCGTGGACAAGGTCTATCACCCCGGTGCAGTCTTTCTCCTGGCCAAGTGGAAGCATCGCCGGCACGCAAAGGCGCCCGAAGTTCTCAGTGATGCTCGCGAGCGCGCGGTCGAACGAGGCGTTCTCGCGGTCCATCTTGTTGATGACGAGAATGCGGGGCACGCCGAACTCCTCGGCGTAGTCCCACCCCTTGTTGGTCATCACCTCGACGCCGGAAACGGCCGAAACCAGGATCATGGCCGCATCCGATACGCGCGCGGGGCCGCGCGCTTCGGCGATGAAGTTGCCATAACCGGGCGCGTCCAGGATGTTCACCTTGAGCTTGTTCCACTCGCAAAAGGCAAGTCCGGTGGAGATTGAGAGCTTGCGCTCGATCTCGTCTTCCTCGGTATCGGTAAAGGCGGTGCCATCGTCCACCCTGCCGAACCTGCTGACCGACTTGGAGGTGAAAAGCATTGCCGACGTGAGCGTGGTCTTGCCAACGCCACCATGTCCCAGAAGCACGACGTTGCGAATCTCCTTCGGACCGTAGACCTTCATAGCCCCTCCTTGGCGTGAAATTGGGGCGCCATCCGGCGCCGGTTGCACAGGCGGATATTCTACTCCATTTCGCCATCCGAGAGAATATGCGTCACCACACCTGTCCAAAATAACTTTGGGATGAT
>JAEMPZ010000087.1 GCA_022759065.1 Acidobacteriota bacterium
GTGAAGGGTTAAGAGTGAAGCGTTAAGAGGTTCAATGTACTTCTTTACCCTTTACCCTTTACCCTTTACCCTTTACCCCTTTACTTCTTCACCCTTTACCCTCTTTACCACCCCAGGCGGATTATCCACCAGAGCGCCCTCTTTGCCGCGGCCCAAAATAGGACCTATAATCGCAACCGTAGGAGGCGGCTATGCAAAAGAAACCGTTTACCTGGTTGGCGGTGGTGGTGCTTGCTATCGTCTGCATCGCGCACGCGGTTCGCTTCGCGATGGGATTGGCAGTGAACGTTGGTTCGGTCGTAATCCCCCTCTGGATGAGCGGCGTTGCTGCTGTTGTCACGGCCGCGCTCGCCATCATGGTCGCCCGCGAAGCCAGGCCGTGATATGATAGGCGCTTGAGAGGGCGCCGTGCTGAAGTCGTACCGCAGGCAGTTTAACATCTGGTGCGTGCTGGCTGATTGCGGTTCAACCTTCCTGGCCTTTTTCTCTGCCTATGGCCTTCGCGTATGGCTTCTTCCAGCACACTTCCCTTCGCTTGGCGAGCGGACGCTCTTCGGGTGGCAGCTCTACCTGCCGGTATTTTTTCTGTGCGCTTTCGCCGCGATAGCCTCTTTCTTCGCGCTTGGGGCCTACCGGCTGCCCCCTGGGAGAAGCTGGGCCGACATCTTGCTGGGCAATGTCAGGGCCATGCTATTGGCGCTGGTGCTGGTATTGGCCTTCGCGGCCGCGCTAAGGCTTATTTACCTGAGCAGGCTCTTTGTCGTGCTGTTCCTCGCCTCCTTTCTGCTGTTTTCCACGGTTGCGAAGATAGTTGTCTCCCGGTGGTTCAGGGCCGCGGCTCGCACGGGGAGATACAGCCGGATGTTGCTTTTGGTGGGAGCGGACGCCCAAGCAAGGCAGATAGCCGAGGCCTTCCTGCGCAACCAGGAGCTGGGCATTTCCGTGCGCGGGTTTCTTTGCCCGGACAAGGGGGGCGATGAAGCGGACGTGGAGCAGATAGAAAAACTTGGGCTGCCCCGCCTCGGTTATGCTTCCGACTTGCCTCGCCTGCTTCAACGGGAAGTGATTGACGGCGTTCTGTTCGCCGCCGAATCCAGGGCCATGGATCGCAAGCTTTTCGAGGAACTGTGCATCATCTGCGAGGATTCAGGGGTGGACGTGCTCCTGCCGGTCAATCCTTTTCCGCACCTCATAGCGAGGTGTGGGCTCGAAAGGATGGAAGACATCTCGCTTCTCCATTTTACTACAATCTCCCACAATGCCGTTGCTCTTTTCATCAAGCGAGCCCTGGACGCCATAGGCGCGTTCCTCGGCCTGTTACTGCTTGCTCCGTTTCTTTTGATCGTTGCCGCTCTAGTCAAATTGACCAGCCCGGGCCCCGTATTTTTTACGCAGGAGCGCGTCGGCCTTAGAGGCCGCCGATTCAAATTGGCCAAGTTCAGGACCATGCAGGCTGACGCGGAGCAAAAGCTCGAAGAATTAAGGGAGATGAACGAGGCCGACGGCCCTGTCTTCAAGATCAAGAACGATCCGCGCGTCACGCCCCTTGGACGTTTCCTGCGCAGAAGTTCCATTGACGAGCTGCCGCAGCTTTGGAATGTCCTTAAGGGGGAAATGTCCCTCGTCGGCCCAAGGCCGCCAATTCCGTCTGAAGTAGTGAAATACGAAATCTGGCAGCGGCGCAGGCTCTCAATGCGGCCGGGCCTCACCTGTTTGTGGCAGGTTTCGGGGCGCAGCGAGCTTGGCTTTGATCAGTGGATGAAGCTGGACCTTCAATACATTGACAATTGGTCCTTAGGGCTCGACCTGTTGATCCTCTTGAAAACGATCCCGGCGGTCTTGACCGGAAAGGGAGCGGCCTGACGTGTGGCGAGGCTGGTCGAGGGTTGCCGAGAGTTTCGGAGCGAATCCGCTTGCCTGGCTGGCGGCTGGAATCATCCTTCTGCTCTATTTCGGGGGGCTCGCATCGGTTCCCCTGTTTGAACCGGATGAGGGCCGCTATACCGAAATCCCCCGCGAGATGCTAGAGGGCGGCGATTGGGTCCTGCCTCACCTCGACGGCGTTCTCTACTTCGAGAAACCTCCGCTGAATTACTGGCTGACCGCCGGGTCCATCAAGGCGTTCGGGCTCGGCCCGTTTGCGACAAGGTTCCCAAACGCAATCATCGCGCTTTTAGGCGTATGGCTTGCCTGGGCTCTTGGAAAGAAAATGGGCGGGGCGAAAACGGGGTGGTTGTCGGCGCTGATCCTGGCGGTTTCCCCTTTATACCTTGCGATGGCCCACATCGCGACGCTGGACATGAGCGTGGGCTTTTTCGTCGCGGTGGCGCTCGCATGTTTTTGGTTCGCACAGGGCGAAAATCAATACGGCGGCTGGCGCGGAAAGGCTCCCTGGTGGGGGCTCTTCGCCTCTGCCGCCCTGGCCGTGCTATCCAAAGGGCTGATCGGCCTTCTGTTGCCAGGCGCGGTAATCGGGCTCTACATCCTCATAACATGGCGCTGGGACTTGCTGAAAAGGGTGCCGTGGTTCAGCGGCATTGCATTGTTTCTCGCCATCGCGGCGCCGTGGCACCTTTTCGCTGCAATGCGAAATGACCACTTCATAGACATCTACATCATAAGGGAACATTTTCTAAGATACCTCACCCCAGTTTCGGACAGGCAGGAGCCGTGGTGGTTTTTTATTCCCGTCATCTTAGTCGGATTGCTGCCATGGAGCGGGCTCCTGCCCGAGGCCGCGCTGGCGCTGCGCCGCCCGATGGCGGATTTGCGCAAAAAGCGGAGCCATTGGCTTTTTCTCGTCCTTTGGGCCGGGTTCATTTTTCTATTCTTTTCGGCTTCGAGCTCAAAACTCATCCCCTACATGATGCCGGCAATGTGGCCGCTGGCGGTCCTTTTGGCCCTCGCAATAACGCCTCTTTGGGATAGCGGGAGAGCCGCGCCGGGAATGGCGCTGAAGACAGGCGCCGCCATTGCGGCGATAATATGGGTAGTCGCCGGCGCGGCCTTTGTATGGGCAGGCCTTGGACGGGTTCCGTCGCTCGCCGGCTGGGACTATCCACTCTATTGGCTTGTGCTTATAGGCTCGCTTCTTTCGCTCGTTGGCGCGGTGGCCGCCGCCGCGTGGCTCCTTGGAGAAGCGAGGGCCGGAGTGGCGCTCTTTTTTCTTTCCGCGGCGCTCTTCTTCGGCGCGCTTTGGGTGGCGGCCCCGCGGGTCCAAACGGGGCGAAACGTCCAGGGCATAGCGCAATACCTTCTTGCCAACATGAAGCCGGGAGATTCGCTCTATAGCTACCGGTATTATCCTCAGACGCTTCCAGTATATCTTCAACGGGAAATAGGAGTCGTCGCATTTCAGGGCGAATTGGCCTTCGGCATATCACAGCTTCCCGAGAGCGAGCGCCACGAGCGCTTTCCCAGCGGCGCTGAATTCAAGCCGCGATGGGATTCCGGCGAAAGAATCTATCTGGTGACGGACCGGGAATCGCTCCCCGTTATGGAACGGGAGGGGCTGGGCCACTACACCATAATCTCCCAACGCGGCATCGTCGTTCTTCTTACCAACAGGCCGTTGGAAAATGGCTGACCGGCGCGGAAGAATCATGGCGGCGGCGTTCTGGCTTGGCCTGTTGTCCTTGTGCATGATTGGCCTTTCGAGGGATCTGTGGACGCCGGACGAGCCCCGCGAGGCCGAGATGGCGAGGGAAATGGTCCTCGCTCCCGGCGTCATTCCGACGCTCGCGGGTCACCCCTTCTACGAAAAGCCTCCGCTCTATTATTGGACCGTAGCCTCCGCCTACCTCCTAACGGGCGGCGCCAGCGCATGGGGCGCCAGGCTGGTCAGCGGCATTGCCGGCTTTCTTACCCTGCTTGTCGTCTTTGTTTGGGGCAAAAGGGCCCATTCCAAGGAACTTGGCATAGCCGCAGCCGTGCTTCTGGCGCTCTCTTCCCAATTCACGGTTTCAATTCACTGGATAATAATGGACCCATTACTGATGTTGCTCATTTCGCTGGCATCATGGGCCGGGTACGAGCTTGCCTGCAAAAAGGGCGGGAAGGCGTTTCTTTTTCTTTTTTACGGCGCGATGGCGATGGCTATGTGGACGAAGGGCTTTATAGGGCCGCTCTGCCTGGCCTTCGGCCTTTGCCTGCACTGGCTTTTGGAACGCCGGAGCCGTCCCTGGAAGCCGTTCCATCCATTCTTGGGATCCTTGTTCATGGCGCTTTGCTTTCTTTCGGTGGGCGCCGCCTTCTATGCCGCCGGCGGAAAGGAAGCTCTTTACCAGTGGGGGTGGGTCAACCACGTGGAGCGCTTTCTGAATCCTCAGACCACGGGCCACACGCAGCCATTCTGGTACTACGCCGTGGCCATCATAGCGGCTTGCCTTCCATGGCTCGTTCCGCTCGCTTCTCTTTTTTCTCCGGGGTTCTGGAAGTTGGGCGAAAACAAAGGCTTGAAGCTCTATTGCATCTCGCTCGTGGCCGGGGGCTTCTTGTTGCTCAGCGCTTCGGCGACGAAACGCGAGACCTACTTGTTGCCTATTCTGCCGCCTCTTTTTATCTTGCTGGGCCTTTGTTTGATTGGCCTGCAGCGGAAGGCGAGCGCCGGCTCCCTTCTGGCAAAGGGCGTCCTAAGGGGGCAAGTGATCCTGGTGGGAGCGTGGGGCGTTGCCCTTCCGGCCGCTGAAATCTTTTATTTCAAGCGCGTCTCGCTTTTGGGGGCCGGCTTGGCGGCCGCGTCGGTCCTTTCCGCCATTCTTGCGTGGATCGGGCTGGCAAGAGGACGCTTTTCGTTGGACCGGAATCCGGCTCAAATGGCCCCGGCAGTCTCCGCGGTGCTTGCAATGTTTCTGATCGCCGTCCCAGCGCTCGCTCCCAAAAAGGACATGTCCTTGTTCATCTCCGAAATCGGCTCGCGCATTCCGGCGGGCACCCAGGTTGCCGTGCTTGGCGCCGACGAGACTCTCTGTGGTATCATTCCATTTGTCACGGGGCGCGGCGTAGCCGTCATTTCAGAAACGCCGCATGGTTCATCGGAAGGTCCCTTTTGGCTGGTATGGCAGGGGCAGGATGAAGCGACCCGCGCCGGCCTCGAATCGTCGGGATACGTTCTTGTCACGAAGCGCACCTTCGGCTCGGCGAGGACGGTTTCGCTCTGGCGCCGCGTCGCGGGCGGCGCGCGTGGCGAGGAAAGGAATTAGCCATCATGACGGAATCTTTTGTGAAGCGCGACAGCTTTCTGCCCTTCTCAAAGCCGACGATACGGCAGATTGAGATTGACGAAGTCGTAGATTCGCTTCGCTCCGGGTGGATAACGACGGGGCCGAAGGCCGATAGATTCGAGAAGGATTTCGCCAGCTACACGGGCTTCCCCATCGCGCTCGCGCTATCTTCCGCTACGGCCGGACTGCACATAGGCCTTCTGGCGCTCGGCTTGCGGCCCGGCGGCGAAGTGATCACCACTTCAATGACGTGGGCCTCCACCGTCAACATGATAGAAGCCGTCGGCGGCACGCCGGTTTTCGTGGACATTCATCCCGAAACCTGCCAGATTGACGAGCGGCAGATCGAAGCCGCCATAACGCCCAAAACCGCCGGGATAATGCCCGTTCACTACGCCGGGGCGCCCTCCGACATGGACCCGATCCTTGAAGTGGCGCGCAAACACGGCTTATGGGTTTTCGAGGACGCCGCCCACGGCGTCGGCACGCTCTACAAGGGCCGCCACGTCGGCGGTTTCGGCAGGCTGGGGGTCTTTTCTTTTCATCCGATCAAGAACATGACAACCGCGGAAGGCGGCATCCTCACGCTTCGCGACGAGGAGCTCGCCAGAAAGCTTCGCGCGCTGAGATTTCACGGCCTGGAAAAGTCGGCATGGAACCGCTACGCCGAGGGAGGTTCCCCGCAGGTTGAAGTGATGATGCCAGGCTTCAAGTACAACTTCATGGACATTCAGGCGGCCATCGGGATTCACCAGCTCGCCTCGGTCGGCGATTTCAACGCAAAGCGGCGCTACCTGGCCTCGCTTTATGACAAGGCCCTTTCGGACATTCCAGAGATCATGAAGCCCGAAGCGCCAAAGTACGACCATTTCCACACGTGGCATCTTTACGTGGTCAAGCTGCTCGATTCGGCGCGCATGTCGCGCGACACGTTCATCGCCGAGCTTCGCGCACGCAACGTCGGCACCGGGATTCACTTCAGGGCCGTCCATACACAACCATACTACGCTCAAAAATACCCTCAGTGGATTGGCAAGCTCCCACGCTCCGAATGGGTCAGCGAAAGGCTTTTTTCTTTGCCGCTGTTTCCCATGATGACCGAGGAGGACGTCCTCTACGTGGCAATGGCAATCAAGGACGTCCTTTCGCACGCAAGAGGATAAAGCCGTGTCGCAGAATCTTCCGTACGTCTCTATCGTGATTCCCGTCTTCAACGAGGAAGAGAACATCCAGGAGCTTCTGGAGCGCGTCACCAAGGCCGCCTCCGCTCTCGGCAAGCCGTATGAGGTCATCACGATCAACGACGGGAGCGGCGACGGTTCCCTTGCGATGCTAAGGGACGCCGCGCTTCGCGACCCAAGGCTTATGGTCATTGACTTCAACCGCAACTACGGGCAGCACGCCGCCGTCTTCGCCGGTTTTGAAGCGGCTAGGGGCGAAATAATCGTGACACTGGACGCCGACCTTCAGAACCCTCCGGAGGAGATCGGCAAGCTTGTTTCCACGATGGAAAAGGGTTACGACGTCGTGGGTTCGGTGCGCCAGAAGCGCAAGGACCCGCTGTTCCGCAAGATCGCGTCGAAGATCATAAACAAAGTGACATCCTCCGTGACGGGCGTGAAGCTGTCCGACTACGGTTGCATGCTGAGGGCCTACAGGCGAAACGTCGTCAAGACGCTCTGCTCTTCAAAGGAGATTTCCACTTTCATTCCAGTGCTTGCTGACATGTTTGCGGGAAGGGTGACCGAAGTTCCAGTGGCGCACGCCGAAAGGGCGCGCGGGGAAAGCAAATACAGCCTATGGAAGCTGGTCAAGCTTCAGTTCGACCTCATCACGAGCTTTTCTCTGTTGCCGCTGCGCGCCACCATGGTGATCGGCTTTACCACTTCGCTCCTGGCAATGGCGGCCGCGGCCGTGTTGATCGCGGGGCGCCTCCTGTTCGGCGCGGCATGGGCCGTCAGCGGCATATTCACGCTATTTTCGGCGGTCTTCTTTTTCATGGGCGTCATACTCTTCGGCCTCGGCCTGCTTGGCGAATACACCGGCCGCATCTACCAGGAGGTGCGGCGGCGCCCGCGGTACGTCATCAGGCAGGTCATACGAAACGGCGAAGCGGAGGATGCCAGGTGAAAACCGTCGTAATGGGCTACCACACGATGGGGTGTTTGGGCTTCGATGCTCTTCTGCGGCACGGCTTCGACGTCGCGGCCGTGTTTACGCACAGGGATGACCCGAATGAAGAGGTATGGTGGGACTCCCTGGCCGAGCGAGCCAAGGCCAGAGGGATTCCGGTCTATTACCCGGAAACGATGAAAAATCCGAAGTGGGCCGAGATAATCCGGTCCATCGAGCCCGACTTCATTTTCTCGTTCTATTTCAGGTTCATGATTCCCCCCGAAATTCTGGAGATTCCCAAAATGGGAGCGCTGAACCTGCACGGTTCGCTGCTCCCCAGATACCGCGGCAGGGCGCCGGTAAATTGGGTGCTCGTCAACGGCGAGAGCGAGACCGGCGTGAGCCTCCACTACATGGTCGCCAAGCCGGACGCCGGCAATCTCGTGGATCAGGAACGAGTCCCCATTGCCTTTGAAGACACGGCGAGGAGCCTCTTCGCGAAGCTCGAATCAGCGGCGGATAGGCTTCTGGAGAGGGCGCTGCCGAAGCTCCGGCTGGGAACGGCGCCGTCAATCCCGCTGGATCTGTCCAAGGGCTCTTACTTCGGCGGGCGAAAGCCGGAAGATGGCAGGATAGACTGGGCATGGCCTTCGGTCAGAATCTATAACCTGATTCGAGCGGTGACTCATCCCTATCCAGGGGCTTTCACTACCGCTCGCGGAAGAAAACTCTACATCTGGTGGGGCATGCCAGAAACCCGCTTGGCCGCTGACGGCGCGGCCAGGGAGAGGGCGGGGCAAAATGTCGGCTCGGTGAGTACTTCGACAGCTTGCGGCATGGTAACGAGCGTGGGGCCTGACGGAGTGCGCGTCGCCACCGGCGACGGAGAGCTGACGCTGGTGAAATGCCAGCTCGAAGGAGAAGTTGAAGAGGAGGCCGCCGTTTGCGCGGCCAGGAACGGAATCGTCGTGGGGACGATCCTCGGCGCATGACCGCGATGGCGCGGGCCGGGGCTTTGAGCGAGATGAAAATCACGCTAGGAGAGGCTGAGATGAAAGTTTTGATATTAGGCGTTAACGGCTTCATAGGAAACGCGCTGACGAGGCGGATTCTGACTACCACGGATTGGGAAATCTACGGGATGGACCTCCAGGCAAACAAGCTCGAACACTCGCTCGGCCACGAGCGGTTTCACTTCATCGAAGGCGACATCATGATCAACAAGGAGTGGATCGAGTATCACATCAAAAAATGTGACGTGGTCCTGCCGCTGGTCGCGATCGCCACCCCGGCCACCTATGTTAAAACTCCGCTGCGGGTCTTCGAGCTGGATTTCGAGGAGAACCTGCGCATCATCAGGCAGTGCGTCAAGTACAAAAAGCGGGTTGTGTTCCCATCCACTTCTGAAGTGTATGGAATGTGCCCCGACCCTGAATTCAAAGAGGACTCAAGCCCCCTGGTCTGCGGCCCCATCAACAAGCCACGGTGGATTTATTCCTGCTCCAAACAGCTCATGGACAGGGTCATAGCCGCATACGGCCAGCAGGAAGGGCTCGCCTATACCTGCTTCAGGCCGTTCAACTGGATCGGGCCAAAGCTGGATGACATGGACGCCGCGAAGGAAGGTTCCTCCCGCGTCCTGACGCAGTTCATCGTGAACCTCTTTCAGGGCAAGCCGATTGACCTGGTGGACGGCGGCTCGCAGAAACGCTGCTTCACGTGGGTTGAAGATGGGATTGACGGGCTGATGCGCGTGATCGAGAACAAGAACGGCGTCTGCGACGCCCAGATATTCAACCTGGGCAACCCAAAGAACGAGTGCTCGATCAAGGAGCTCGCCGAAAAGGTGGCCGCGCTCTATAAGTCCAGAAAGGCCAAGATTCCCCATTACAAGGCGCCGGTGATTCAAGGCGTGGACAGTGACAGCTACTACGGAAAGGGCTACCAGGACATCACGACCAGAAAGCCGTCCGTCGCAAAAGCAAAGAAGCTCTTGGGATGGGAGCCTAAAACGAAACTTGACGACGCGCTGGCCATGACGTTTGACGCTTTCCTCGAAGAGTGGAACAAGGCGTAGGAAGGCGGCCATGGGCTTTTTCAAGGGCCTTCTTGGGATGAAGCCGATGCAGCCCACCGCCACCGGGCGGACCGCATACAGCGGCTTGCCCGAAAGCGACCTGGAGAAAAGGCTGGAACACATGAAGGATATTCCCGCAACGAGCGAAGCGACGCCTTCGTTGGCTCCCTCATTCGCGATACCGCCAGGAGCGCCGCTCCTCGGGCTGCGCATTGACGTTGACACTCACGAGGGAATGCGCGACGGGGTGCCCAAGCTTCTGGAGATCCTCAACCGTTCCGGCGTAAGAGGGACATTTTACCTTGCAATTGGGCCTGACAAATCCGGCCGGGCAATTTTTCACGCGCTGACCCCAGGCTTTCTCGCTAAGATGTTTCGTTCCGGCGCGCCGAAGATTTACAGCATGCGAACGATGCTTTCCGGCACGCTCCTTCCCGCGCGCCCGGTGGCCACCGCTTTTCCTGAAATCGCCCGCCGAATCGTCGCTGAAGGCCACGAGGCGGGGGTTCACGCATGGGACCACCGCACGTGGCAGGACAAGCTCAACAAGAAACACCCCGACTGGGCCGCCAACGAATTGGAAAAGGCCTTTGATGGGTTCGTCTCCATCTTTGGCGACAAGCCCAAGACCTTCGCCGCGCCGGCATGGCTCTGCAACAACGAAAGCCTCATCTACGAAGAAAACTTCGGCCTTGCCTATGCCAGCGACTGCCGCGGCACCGACCCCTTTCTGCCGGTGATTGACGTCAGGATACTCAAGACGCCCCAAGTCCCGACGACATTGCCAACGCTCGACGAAGCGCTCGGCAATACGCACAAGGACGCCGCGGCCTTCTATGGCGCGATTCTAGAAGAGTTGAAGCCGGGAACCTGGCCCGTGCTGACCGTTCACGCCGAAATCGAGGGCGGCCCTTTCGCTTCGCAATTTGAAGCGTTTCTCGCGAAGGCCAGGGAGCGCGGCGTAACGGTCGTGACCCTCAGGGACCTTCTCGCCGCGCGCCTCGCCACGTCAAAGCCGCTTCCGCGCTGCACCCTGTCTTATGCCGCCGTTGACGGCCGCCACGGCGTCGTATCAATGCAGATGTTCGAAGTGT
>JAEMPZ010000020.1 GCA_022759065.1 Acidobacteriota bacterium
GCGACGAAGCGTTTGACGGCACGATGGGCGTGCTGGTCACCGGCGACGGGGACAAAACCCCGTTGGGCCTTCCCGCGGTTACGAGAACGGCCACCGCCGACGAAACGGGCCGCGTCGTTCTTGACCAGGTAGAACCTGGGCCCGCGCAGGTGTCGCTTGCGCAAAACGGCCAGTACTACAAGATGATGACGGCGATTCCAGACGACCCGCAAGCGCCCTTGAGCTGGAACTTCAGCGGACTTGTTCTTACCGGACACGTGGCCGGAGTTGACGGGACACCCGCCGCTGACATCCTGGTATCCATAGCCTACCAAGGCGTCGGCGTCATGGCCGGTAACAGCGCCGTGACCGACGCGTCCGGCGCCTTCCGCTTTACGGGGCTTGGAGAGGGGACGCTCACCTTGACCGCGAGGAACCAGAGCGGCGCCAGCGCTTCTGCGACGGTTGAGCTTAAGGCAGGCCAGCCGCCACCGCCCGTGGAGCTGCGGCTTGCCGCTTCGCCCCCGGCCGCGCCCTAGCGCCCCTGTTCTTCCATCAGGACGACGGCGTGGCAGGAGACGGCATCGCCAGCGCCTTCGGGGCCGAAGCCTTCGGCTGTCTTTGCTTTGACGTTGACGCGCTCTTTAGGCAATCCAAGAAGCGAGGCGATATTTTCGGTGATCGCCTCGCGGTAGGGGGCGAGTTTCGGCGCTTCGAGGATTATCGTCACGTCGGCATTGACTGGCCGAAAGCCTCGCCCGGAGGCCATTTCAACGGCGGCGGTTACGAAGCGCCCGCTGTCGCAATCCTTCCATTTTGGATCGCTGTCTGAAAAGTGGAGGCCGATGTCGCCCAAAGCGCACGCCCCAAGGAGCGCGTCGCAAAGGGCGTGCAGAAGAGCGTCGCCGTCGGAGTGGCCCAGCGGCCCCTTGTCCCAGTCAATCAAGACCCCGCCCAGCTTGAACTGGCGGCCGGACGCGAGCCTGTGAATGTCCCAGCCGTGTCCTACGCGCATCCCTTGCCCCCAAGAAGAGCCTCGGCGACCTGGACGTCTTCGGGGTAGGTTACCTTGATGTTCCATCGGTCCCCCTTCACCCACACCACATCACCGCCCATGCGCCTTACGTAAGAGACGTCGTCGCTGCCGTCAAACCCTTCGGCCAGGCCCCTTTCAAGCGCCTCTCGCAGCGTGCCGTATCGGAATGCCTGGGGCGTCATGGCCTGAACCATTTTGCTTCTGTCAACGGCGCCCGAGACCGCGCTCTCCTCGACGCTCCACAATGTGTCAACCGCGGGAATGGCCAGGAAGGCCCCGTCGTGGCCTTCGAGCGCTTGAATCAGGTCGCGCACCTCTTGAACCGTGATGCAGGGCCTAGCGGCATCGTGGACGAGCACCACTTCAGGGGCGGACCGTTCCATCGCCCTCAGGGCGTTGAGCGCCGACGCGGCGCGGGTGGGGCCTCCGGCAACGATCTCCCGCAACGCGCCGCGAGGGTAAGATGCCAGCGCTTTTTCGAGGGCGCTGATGTGGAACTCCGGGAAGGCGACGTAGATGGCCGACACCTCGGCCATTGAAGAGAAGAGGCGGATGCTGTAGTGGATCATGGGATGGCCAAGAATGGGAAAGAGCGCTTTGGGCACGGGGCTCTGAAGCCGTTCCCCGAGGCCTCCCCCTAAAAGAGCCACGCCCACTCTGGGCGCGCGCAAGGCCACTTAGACCTCCATGATGTCCGCTTCCTTCTTGGTCACGGACTTGGTGATCTCTTCGATGTAGTGGTCGTGAAGTTTTTGAATCTGCTCGAAGCCGCGGTCCCTCTCGTCCTCGGAAATTTCCTTGGCCTTGGTCTTCTTCTCCAGGGCCTCGCGGGCCTCGTGGCGGATGTGGCGGACGACGACCTTGCCCTTCTCGCCGATCTCCCGCGCGTGCTTGCAAAGCTCCTTGCGCCGTTCCTCGGTGAGCTGCGGGATCGGAATGCGGATCACGCGCCCATCGTTTGAAGGATTCAGCCCGAGGTTCGCCTCTTGGATCGCGCGCTCGATGGGGCCGATCATTTTCGGCTCCCACGGCTGGACAGTGATCATGCGCGGCTCGGGAACGGACAGGGTGGCGACTTGGTTCAGTGGCGACGGGGTGCCGTAGTAGTCCACGCGCACCGGCTCCAGAAGTGCCAGGTTGGCCGTGCCAGTCCTGAGCGTGGATAGCTCGTGGCGCATCGCATCCACGCCCGCCTTCATCTTTTCTTCCGTTGCCTTGATGACCTGCTTAGCCATGACCATCCTCCTTCGTTATCCTACTTTACGACGGAGCCGACCGGCTGGCCCTCCACCACGCGCCGAATGTTGCCTTTTTCAAAAAGGTCGAAGACGCGAATGGGAATTCGGTTTTCCATGCACAGGCTTATTGCCGTGGCATCCATGACTTTAAGGCCGCCTTCCAGCGCCTGCATGTAGGAAAGTGATTCGTACCGTTTGGCGGAGGGATTCTCCATCGGGTCGGAGTCGTAGATGCCGTCCACCTTGGTGGCCTTCAAAAGAAGCTCAGCCTTGATTTCTATCGCCCGAAGAGCCGCCGCGGAATCGGTGGTGAAATAGGGGCTGCCCGTCCCGGCCGAAAAGATAACGACCCGTTCCTTCTCCAGGTGCCGGATGGCCCGCCGCCGGATGTAAGGCTCCGCGAGGGCGTGCATGGCGATGGCCGTCATGAGCCTGGTGTCAACGCCCTTCTGCTCAAGCGCGTCTTGCAGCGCGAGGCCGTTGAGGACCGTCGCCAGCATGCCCATGTAGTCCGTGGTCACGCGGTCAAGGCCAAGCGCTTCGGACTGCTTGCCCCTGAAAATATTGCCGCCGCCAACCACCAGGGCCAACTGGACCCCCATGGCCTGCACTTCGGCGATCTCGGAAGCTATGGTGGCGACCGTTGATGGGTCGAGCCCGAAGCCCTTGTCCCCCATCAAAGCCTCGCCCGAAAGTTTCAGGAGGATCCGGCGGAACGCGGCCTCGCCCATTGCCCCTCCTTAATTCCTTCCGCGATTACTCCCCGCAAGCCGAGGACGCCAAGCCTTCTCCAAGGACGAAACGGTCGAAGCGCTTGACCATGAAATTCTTTCCAGCCAGCGACTCCACGTGCTTCTGGACCCTTATTGCCTGGTCCTTGATGAAGGGCTGTTCCAAAAGGCAGTTCTCCTCGTAGAACTTGTTCATCTTGCCCTCCACGATCTTGTCCGCGATCGCTTCGGGCTTGCCTTGCGCGATGACCTGGGCGCGGTATATCTCCCGCTCTTTTTGGAGCACTTCGTCAGTGACCTCTTCGCGGCGGACGAACCTTGGCTGGGCGGCGGCGACCTGCATGCAGAGTTCCTTCGCGAGTTCGAGGGTTTCCGGCTTGTTTGCCAGCGGCGCATCGCAGGCAATGTCAATCAGAACGCCGATCTTGCCGCCGGCGTGGATATAAGAGGCAACCAGGTCCCCTTCGTAGCGAGCGAAGCGCCGAAGCTGAAGGTTTTCGCCGAGTTTGGCTATCTTAGCCACAACAAGGTCTTTGACCGTCGCAGCCCCGTCCTTGCCGTAAGGCAGGGACAGCAACGCTTCGGGCGAAGCGGGGGCCTTGGCGAGGGCCATCTCGCACAATTCCTTGACCAACCCCTTAAAGTCGTCCGTTTTGGCGACGAAGTCGGTTTCGCAGTTGACTTCGAGAAGAACGCCGGACTTTCCGTCCCCGGACGCCAGCGAAGCGATCAAGCCATCGGAGGCGGCTCGCACGGCCTTCTTCTGGGCGGTCGCGATGCCCTTCTTTCTGAGGATGGTCACCGCTTCGTCCATATTGCCGCCGGCCTCTTCGAGGGCCCTTTTGCAGTCCATCATGCCCACGCCGGTCTTTTCTCTGAGATCCTGAACCATCTTTGCCGTGATAGCCATAAAACCTACTCCTTCTTTTCGCCTTCCGCGGGCTTGCGGGGCTGACGGGGCCCGCCTGAAGTCTTGCGGACCCTTTTTTCGACCGATTCCTTCTTGCGGCCTTGGGCGCGGTGGGCGCCCGGCTCGTCATCTTCGCCGCCCGCTTCCTGCGACATGCGCTCGGCCATGGCGGCCTCTTCGGCGCTTGCCTCGGCGCGCGCCTGATAGATCCCCGCGCCCTCTTGGACGCACTCCGCGATCTTTCCGGCGAAAAGCTGAATGGCGCGAACGGCGTCGTCATTGCCTGGGATGGGGAAGTTGACCTCGTCGGGATCGCAGTTCGTGTCAACCATCGCCACGACTGGGATGTTGAGTTTCAGCGCTTCCCTGATGCAGTTCTTCTCGCGCTTGATGTCAACCACGAAGAGCGCTGACGGCAAGCGGTTCATGTCCTTGATGCCGGAAATCATCGTCTGGAGCTTCTCCCGCTCCTTGGCCAGAAGGAGTTTTTCCTTCTTCGTGAGATTCTCGAAGCGGTGGTCCGTTTCCAGGCGCTCAAGTTCCTTGAGGCGCTGCGCGCGGCTCATGATGGTTTTGAAGTTGGTCAGCGTTCCGCCGATCCAACGCTCGGTGACGTAAGGCATGGCAACCTTCGTGGCAGCCTCTTTGATCGCCTCCTGAGCCTGGCGCTTCGTGCCGACGAAGAGCACCTTCCCGCCGTTTGCCACCGTGTCGGTGACAAAATCGGCCGCTCGTTTAAATTCGCGCAGCGTGTGCTGAAGGTCAACGATGTGAATGCCGTTTCGCTGGCCGAAAATGTAGCGTTTCATTTTTGGGTTCCATTTTCGGGTGAGATGCCCGAAGTGGACGCCGGCTTCCAAGAGTTCTTTCATGGAGACTGTTGCCAAGGTGACCTCCTTGCGGTCGTCCGCGAGCCGGGCGGAAAGCCTTTTGAGCCAGGGTTTCGTCGGACCCTTGCCCGCCCGTCTGATTTTGCCCGCGGGAAAACGGGGTTGATGTCCAAGGACGGGCCGGCGCGCCGCCCAACGCGGCGGCCGCCCATCCGCGAAAAACTTAACGCTTGCTGAACTGGAAGCGCTTGCGGGCCTTTGGCTGCCCGTATTTCTTGCGCTCGACTTCCCTGGCGTCGCGGGTCAAAAGGCCGTCGGCCTTCAGCTTGGGCCTGAGCTCCGCGTCGTATACCAGAAGGGCGCGCGAGATGCCCAGGCGCACGGCGCCGGCTTGGCCGGATGCGCCGCCGCCGCGCACGTTCACGAGCACGTCAAACTTTTCCTTGGTCCCGGTGAGGACCAGGGGCGTCTCGATCGCCATGCGGTGGACGGGGTTGGGGAAGTAGTTGTCGAAACCGCGGCGGTTGACCGTGATCTCGCCTTTGCCTGGGCGAAGGTACACCCTCGCTATCGAGGTCTTTCTGCGCCCGGTGCCCAAAAATTGATTGACAGCCATTTGTCAGACTCCTGGTTTATCAGTCGAGCTTGAGAGGGAAGGGTGCCGGGACCTGGGCCTGGTGCGGATGCTTGTCCCCTGCATAGACCTTCATCTTGCGAATCAGACGGTCGCCGATACGCGTCTTTGGCAACATTCCGCGAACGGCGTGCTCAATGAGCTTGGCGGGGTTCTGCGCCATGAGGTCGCGCGCCGGCGTTTCGATCAGCCCCCCGGGGTACATGGTGTGGCGGCGATATATCTTGTCGGTCCACTTGTTGCCCGTAAGGTGGACCTTGCCGGCGTTTATCACGACGACAAAATCTCCCGAGTCCACGTGGGTAGTGAAAGTGGGCTTGTGCTTGCCCATTAGAACCCTGGCCACTTGCGTAGCAAGGCGGCCGAGAGTCTTGCCTTCGGCGTCCACGATGTACCACTCACGGGGGAGTTCCCCCCTTTTCGCCATGTAAGTGCTTCTGTTCATCATCATCTTGTTGCTCCTCGCATATCCTCGCCACAGGCACACCGCCGCCCGGCAAAGGGCTTGCAGTATAAGACTTTTTGGGTTCCGATGTCAAGCGAGGTTGACCTAAACAGGATTAAGGGCTTATGATACCCACCTGTGTATGGGGGTGCGAGCAAGATGGGAAATCTTAAGGTTACTCCTCTTAACGCGGAACATCGCGCGCTTGGCGCGAAGATGGTTGATTTTGGCGGCTGGGACATGCCCGTCCAGTACACGTCCATCCTGGATGAACACATCGCGGTGCGGACCCGCGCCGGGCTTTTCGACGTCAGCCACATGGGCGAGATCTGGATCGAAGGGCCGAAGGCGCTTGACCTCGTGCAGCGCCTGTCCAGCAACGATGCCTCGAAGCTCGCCGTTGGGCAGATACACTACGCCGGTCTTTTGACCGGGGACGGCTGTTTCGTGGACGACATGCTCGTTCACAAAATGGCGGACGACCGATACCTTCTCGTTGTCAACGCCAGCAACACCGACAAGGACTTTGCCTGGGTGCAGAAGAACGCCAAGGGTTTCGACGCCAAGGTCACTAATGCGAGCCCGCAGACCGCGCAGATTGCGATCCAGGGGCCAAAAGCCGTCGAGATTCTTCAGCCGCTCGTTCCCGACGCCGACCTTTCAGCGGTCAAGTACTATTGGTTCACCTACGGCACGCTGCTGGGAGAAAAGCGCCTGCTCGCAAGGACAGGCTACACCGGCGAGGATGGCTACGAAATTTACCTTCCCCCCTCCAAGGCGGCCGAGCTTTGGCGGCTGCTTCTTGAGCGGGGCAAATCCCAGGGCCTCATTCCGGCCGGGCTCGGCGCCAGGGACACGTTGCGCCTTGAAGCGTGCATGGCGCTGTACGGCAACGACATTGACGACACGACCACCGTGCTGGAAGCCGACCTGGGCTGGATTTTGAAACTAAACAAAGGGTGCGATTTCAACGGGAAAGCCGCTCTAGAGAAGCAGAAGGCGGCGGGCGTGGAGCGGAAACTGGTAGCCTTCGAGCTTACCGAAAGGGGCATCCCGCGCCACGGCATGGAATGCTATTCCGGCGGCAAGAAAGTCGGCCACGTCACTAGCGGCACGCAGGCTCCGTTCCTCAAGAAGCCCTTGGGGATGTGCTATCTGCCAACGGCCTTGTCACAGCCGGGCGCCACGTTTGAAGTGGACATCAGAGGCAAGCGAGTGCCGGCGAAGGTCGTCCCCAAGCCGCACTACAAGAGAACCAAGTGACGAACGAGGGGAAAGCGTCCCCGTAACTCCGATACGCCTTGACACCGTTACGATTAAAAAACAGGAGGATTAAATGAGCATCCCGTCCGGATTGAAGTATTCCAAGACTCACGAGTGGGTCAAGGTTGAAGGTGGCGTTGGAACGGTGGGCATAACCGATTTCGCTCAGCACGAGCTTGGCGATATAGTCTTCGTCGAAGCGCCTCAGCCTGGGGACGCCGTTTCGGCTGGAACCCAGATGGGTACCGTCGAGAGCGTCAAGGCCGTTTCCGAACTGAACTCCCCGGTCTCTGGAACGGTGGCCGAAACGAACGATGCCTTGGTGGACCATCCCGAATTTCTCAACCAGGACCCTTACGGCAACGGCTGGATCGTCAAAGTGACGCTCTCCAACGTCAAAGAGCTGGAAGGGCTTATGGACGCGGACGCGTACGGCAAGTACGTCGCCGAGAGCGGACACTAAGGGCGGCGCTCCCGCTGAAAAACTGACATCCCCAGTGGCTCTGGAAATTGCAAAGGAGTCGTCATGCACTACCTTCCCGCAAGTGGCGAAGATATAAAGAGGATGCTCGGCGCGATAGGCGCGCCAGGCGTGGACGCCCTCTTCTCCTCCATCCCGAAGGATCTTCGGCTTTCAACGCCCCTGCCAATTCCTGCCGGCATAGCCGAATCTAAAGTGAAGGAGCGTTTCGCGCTGAGAGCCGCGAAAAACACCGTGGCTTCGTGCTTCCCGTGCTTCCTAGGCGCGGGCGCTTACGACCATTACGTTCCGGCGGCGGTTGACGCCGTGCTTTCGCGCAGCGAGTTTTACACGTCATACACGCCGTATCAGCCGGAGATGGCCCAAGGCACGCTACAGGCGATCTTCGAGTTCCAGACGATGATGGCGGGTTTGACCGGCATGGATGTATCGAACGCCTCGCTCTACGACGGAGCCTCCGCCACCGCGGAAGCGGCGCTCATGGCGAGCCGCATCCGCAAAGGCAGGAAAATCCTCGTCGCCCGGTCGCTTCATCCAAGCTACCGCGCGGTGCTCAAGACCTACGTCAAGCGCCTCGGGCTCCAGGTTGAAGAGGTTCCCTTCGGAAGCGATGGCCGCGTTGACCTTGAGGCTTACGCCAAAGCCGCCGCCGGCGCATGCGTTTTTCTTGTCGGGCAGCCGAACTTTTTCGGCGTTGTCGAAGAGGTGAAGGCAATCGCGGAAGTCGCGCCGCAAGGCGAGAAGCCGCTTGTGGCCGCCGTCGTATCCGAAGCGCTTTCACTCGCGGCCATCGAACCTCCGGGACGCCAGGGCGCGGACATCTGCGTTGGCGACGCCCGCTCCTTCGGGCTTCCCATCGGTTTCGGGGGGCCGTATCTCGGCTTCATGACCGCAAAAAAGGAGTTCATGCGGCAGATGCCGGGGCGCATCTGCGGTGAAACGGTTGACGCGGACGGGCGCCGGGGCTTTGTCCTGACGCTCACAACGCGCGAGCAGCACATCCGCCGCGAGAAGGCGACGTCGAACATCTGCTCCAACCAGGGGCTCTGCATGCTTGGCGCGACTGTCTATCTTGCCCTCATGGGCCGCAAAGGGCTCACCGAACTGGCGAGGCAGAACCTTAGCAAGGCGGAATACCTGAAGCAGCAATTGAAGGCGAAAGGCGTGAAGCCGATATTCGGAGGGCCTACCTTCAACGAGTTCGCGGTATCAATCAGGGGCGCGGACAAAGTAAACAAAGCGCTCTTCAAAAAGGGAATCATCGGCGGCTATGCCATGGGCAAAGACTATCCGGAATTCAAGGACGGCTACCTGCTCTGCGCCACGGAGCAAACAACCAAAGATGGCTGCGACAAGCTTGTTGCCGAGTTGGGAGGTGCCGCATGAGCCAGAAAATTGAGGAAAAGCTCCTCTTCGAGTTGGACAGCCCCGGGCGGCGGGGCGCGTCGCTCCCCGACCTGGATGTCCCGGAGGTCTCTTTCTCCAAAGCCCTCGGTTCGCTGGCGCGATCGCAGGAGCCCGAAGCTCTTCCAGAGCTGAGCGAAGTTGACGTGGTCCGCCACTTTACGAGGCTGTCGGCCTACAACTATTCCGTTGACTTCGGCCTTTACCCATTAGGCTCGTGCACCATGAAGTACAACCCGAAGATCAACGAGGCGGTCTGCCGGTATGAAGGGCTGTCAGGCCTCCACCCGCTTCAGGACGAAGCGACGGCGCAGGGCGCTCTTGAAGTGATGCACACGCTTCAGGGAGCGCTGTGCGCCATATCTGGAATGGACGCCTGCACGCTCCAGCCCGCCGCGGGGGCCCACGGCGAATTTACCGGGATGCAGCTCATACGGGCCTACCACGAATCGCGCGGCAACCCTCGCAAAGTGGTCCTGATCCCCGACTCCGCACACGGCACAAACCCGGCGTCGGCCCATTTCGCCGGTTACGCCGTCGAAGAGTTCAAGAGCGGAGCGGACGGCTGCGTTGACGTGGAAGCCCTCAAGGCAAGGATGAGCGAAGAGGTCGCCGCGATAATGCTTACCGTGCCGAACACATTGGGCATCTTCGAGAAAAACATCAAGGCCGTCTGCGAAATCCTCCACGCCAAAGGCGGCCAGGTTTATGTGGACGGGGCCAACCTCAACGCCCTGATGGGAATCACGCGCCCTGGAGACTGGGGCGCGGACGTTATGCACATCAACCTCCACAAGACCTTCTCGACGCCGCACGGCGGCGGAGGCCCTGGGGCGGGGCCGGTCGCCTGCAAGGCGCACCTTGAACCTTTCCTGCCGGTGCCCGTTGTGGTCAAAAAGGGCGAACGCTACGCCTTCGATTACCAAAGGCCATTGACCATCGGCAAGGTTCACTGCTTCTACGGCAACTTCCTCGTGCTCGTCCGCGCGCTCGCATACATAGAGACGATGGGCAACGAGGGGCTCAAACGCGCCAGCGAGCTTGCCGTCCTCAACGCCAACTACCTGCGGGCGAAGCTCAAGGGGAAACTCGAACTGGGGTTCGACGGCCCGACGCTTCACGAGGTTGTTTTCTGCGACAAGGGGATGCCAAACGGCGTGACCACGATGGACATCGCGAAACGGCTGATTGACTATGGCTTCCATCCGCCCACGGTCTACTTCCCGCTCATCGTCCACGGCGCGATCATGATCGAGCCAACCGAAACCGAGCCAAGGGAAGAGATGGACCGCTTCGTCAATGCGGTCGAAGCCATCGTCGCCGAAGCGCGCGACAATCCCGACATGGTCAAGAAGGCCCCGCACAACGCCTTCCGCAAGCGTTTGGACGAAGTCGCCGCCGCGCGAACCCCGAGGCTCGTCTGGCGGAAAGGCTGA
>JAEMPZ010000176.1 GCA_022759065.1 Acidobacteriota bacterium
ATGGTAGGCGCGAGGGATTTTCGGTTTTCATCCGTTATACAAGGTGTGGAGGTTGTGATGCGCTGCAAGATGGCGCTCGCTGAAATCTCGAAACTGGGCCGCAGGGAGGAACTCGGGCTGAATCCCCTCCTCTCGGAACACGTCCGCAAGTGCCCAAGGTGTTCGAAGGAGTGGGAGCGCCAAGCGGCACTGCTCGATCTGCTGGCATCCGAAGGCCCGCTTCCACAATTCAACGACATTGTTCCGCGCGTCATGAGCCGCCTGGGCGAAAGGCCTGCGGCTAGGGTTCGGTCGTGGCAGTGGGCGGCCGCCGCGGCGATCGCCGTGGCCGCGCTGCTTTTGGGCTACTTCCTCGGCCTTCGCGGCTCCTCGCTCAAGGAAAACGGCGGAGGGCCGGCGGCGGTTTACCAAGAGGCGCTGTCCGGGATGCCGTCCGGCTCGGTGGAACTCGCCGCTCTGGAGCCATACAACAACGGCGCCGTGACTTACGCCGCGGAGACAAAGCGATGAGAAGACGCTGGTGGAACGTGTTGTTGGCCGCTTCCCTCTGCCTTAACGCCGGTTTCGTGGCGGCGATCGTGGCGCACAGCTTCTGGCCGAAGCACAATGAAGCGCGCCCCGAAGAGGCGGCCGCCGACCCGGCGGTAAGAGCAAAGCTCTCCGCCAATTTTGCCGCGTTCAAGGAGCGCATGGCGCCGTTGCACAAGGAGCTTGCCGCCGAGCGGGGCAAGTTGATGGATCTTGTTGAGTCCGATAATGCGACGCCTGAAGAGATCAAGGCCCAGGAGGAGCGAGTGGTGGCGGTCATGGCTCGCGTCCTGGACACGGCCACGAATCATCTTCTTGGCCAGAAGCGGCTTTTGACGCCGCAGGAGTCAAAGGTTTTCTTCAGCCGAATAAGGCAGCATTTCCAACCTGGCGGCGCTGACCCGCCTTTCCACAAGGAGAAGCACTCGTGAAAATATCCTCTCTAAGAACCGTGGCAATTGCCTGCGCCTTGTCGGCGTTGTCGCTTTTCCCGGCGCTTGCCGGCGATCCTTCGCAGGGCGGCCCGCTCTCTCTTCAGGATTGCGTGAGAATCGCCCTGAACGGCAACCCGAACCTGCAGGCCTTTCTCCATTCCGGGCGTGGCGCGATGGCGCGAATCGGCAACAGCCGGTCGGCCTATTGGCCTAGCCTGACTTTGGGCGGAGGCATGTCGCGCAGCTACGCGGAGTCCTCTGGAAAAGGCTTGCTAGGTTCTTCTTCGCCGTACACCAGCGATTACGCGCAGCTTCAGAGCCAATACACGCTTTGGGATTCTGGCGCCAGGAAATCCGCGGTTGGTTCGGCCGAGGCCTCTTATAAGGCATCTGACGCGACCTACCGGGCGACGGCAGAGGATCTCGCCCTGCAAGTTGAATCTTCCTACTACGCACTGGAAGGCGCCATGTGGAATTATCAGGTGGCGCAGGACACGAGGAAGCAGACGCGGTTTCACCTCGAGATGGCCAAGGAGCAGAACAAGGTCGGCCTCGTCGCCATGTCTGACGTCTTGCAGGCCGAGACTGCCGACGCGAATGCCGCCCTGGCCGAGATCCAGGCCGAGAGTTCCGTTGCGTCAAACAGGGCGAGCCTGGCGGTCTTGATGGGCTGGCCCGCGGACTCTTCTTTTGAGATCGAACGGATGGACGCGTCCGCGCCGTTGCCTTCCCTGCCCGATTGGGCTTCGGGAAAAGAGCGCGCGCTGAAAAGCCTTCCTGAAATCGAGGCGGCTTTCGAGAACGCCGAGGCGCTGCGCTTCAGCTTGAAGCAGGTCAAGGCCTCCTACCTGCCCTCCGTAACCCTTGACGGAAGCTACGGCCGGCAGGACGCCGGAAGCTGGCCAAATCTTGAAACGTGGAGCCTTGGTTTCACTTTTCACGTTCCCCTCTTTACCGGCTTCGCCAGAAAATACCAGGTGATCGAGGCCACGGAAGCCTGGGAGGGATCGAAGATGAGCCTTCAATCCACGAAGCTCGTTTCCGAAAAAGCCGCCTACGAAGCCAGGATTCAGCTACAAACCGCCTTGAAGTCGGTTGAGGCCGCCGAGGCGCTCGTGCGGAGCGCGCAGGAAAATTCGGACGTTGCTGAAGGGCAGTACAAGAACGGCCTTGGCTCGATGACCAACGTCGTGGACGCGACGACCGCTCTAAACAACGCCAAGCTGCAACTCGTATCG
Organism: Acidobacteriota bacterium; assembly: GCA_022759065.1. Taxonomy (GTDB): domain Bacteria; phylum Acidobacteriota; class UBA4820; order UBA4820; family DSQY01; genus JAEMPZ01. Next base: position 2,201 of record JAEMPZ010000176.1, read on the forward strand.
GCCCGCCTGTCAAGCCTGACCGCGCTGGCCACCTGGAATAGGACCACGGGCCTCGACATGCTGGAGGGGATGTCCCTTCCCGCCACTTCGGCGCCTTCCGAAAAAGATGGAGAAACCAAGCCATGAAAGCTATTAGACTGACGTTCGCCGCGCTCTGCGCCTTGGCCCTCGTGTTCACCTTCGCCTGCAAGCGCGGCGCAAATCCGGCGGCGAGGGGCACGCTCGTCGCGGTGAAGACCATGAACCTCCCCGCGCAGGTAGTCGCCACCGGAACGGTGAGCGCCCGAGTGGGAGCCGAAGTGCCCGTCGGCCCGCGAGTGTCGGGCACGCTGAAAAAGCTCTTCGTCCAGATAGGCGATACGGTGAAAAAGGGCCAGGTGCTGGGCATACTCGAAGAGAAAGACCTTGAGGCCAACGTTCACAGCGCGGAAGCGTCGCTGGCTTCGGCAAAGGCCGCTGAGATTTATGCCAAGGCCAATTACGACCGCCTTGTGGCGCTTCTTCCCAAAGGATTCGTCTCGCAGGACCAGGTTGACGTCGCCAAGCAGAATCGCGATTCGGCCGTCGCAAACGTGAAAAAGGCTCAGGCCCAGCTTGACTACTCGAAGGTGCAATACTCTTACGCCACCGTAAAGTCGCCTATTGACGGGATAGTCGAATCGGTAGCCACCCAGGAAGGTTCGACGGTGGCCGCCAGCTTCAACGCCCCCACGTTTGTCACCATCATAGACTTGAGGAGGCTTGAGGTGGACGCCTACGTGGACGAGGTGGACATCGGCGGCGTCAAGGTCGGCCAGCAGGCCACGTTTACCGTGGACGCTTATCCGGGAAAAACCTTTCACGGGACGGTCGAAGCCATCCACCCTCAGGCGGTCATCCAGGACAACGTCGTCAACTATGACGTCATCATTGGAATTACCGACCCGTTCGAGGGCATACTGAGGCCGACAATGACCGCGAACGTCACCATCACGCTGAACACGCTTAACGGCGTTCTGGCTATTCCGCTGCGGGCGGTCAAGCGCGAAAACGGAAAGGCATTTGTAATGATGCCCGAAGGCAAACAGATGGTCCAGCGCCCCGTTACATTAGGCCGCGAATCGGGCGACTACGTCCAGGTCAAAGCCGGCCTGAGCGAAGGCGACAAGATTCTGTTGCCCGGCAATAACGGCACGTCGGAAATGGCGCCATGATTGAGCTTCGCGGTTTGCAAAAGACGTATCACACGGGCGGCGTCGCGACTCCGGTCCTGCACGGCATTGACCTGACCATTGAAGAGGGCGAATTCGTCGCGCTCATGGGCCCGTCGGGAACTGGAAAGAGCACCCTGATGAACATTCTCGGCCTTCTGGACAGGCCGACGGGCGGAACTTACACGCTCGCCGGGCAGGACCTGACGGCGCTGGACGATAACCAGTTAAGCGCCATAAGAAACCGCCGGCTCGGCTTCGTTTTCCAACTTTTTCACCTTCTGCCCAGGGTCAGCGTTCTTCAGAACGTTCTTCTGCCCTTTCTTTACACTGAACCATACCCAAGCGACGCCAAGGAACGGGCGACGGCCCTTTTGCAGATGGTCGGCCTTGGAGAACGAATGAATTTCAAGCCAAACGCCCTCTCCGGCGGGCAGCAGCAGCGCGTGGCCATTGCCAGGGCGCTCGTGAACGAGCCGGCGGTGCTTCTTGCCGACGAGCCTACTGGCAACCTCGACTCCGTGGCGAGCGCCGAGATTCTGGAGATATTCGACCGCATTCATCAACAGGGACGCACCATCGTCATGGTCACGCACGAGCAGGACGTCGCCGCGCACGCGGACCGCGTCGTCACCTTGAAGGACGGACGCATCGCCTCGGATGAGAGAAAACGGTCATGAGAATCTTTCGTCTTAGCGGCCACGCGGCCGGGGCGCTCTGGGGCCAGAAGAGCAAGGCCTTCCTCATGATGATCGGGACGGCCGTCGGCATAATGCTTCTAACAGCCGTCGTCGGGTTGAGCCAGGGCGTCGAGCAGCGGATTGCCCAAATCACCTCCTTCTTCGGCCCCCGCTCGATCATCATCTTCTCCGGCGGCGGGCAGCTTATGGGCGCTGGCGGCCGAGGGCAGTCTTTCGCCACGCTCAAGGTCCTGGACGCTGAAGCCATTCGGGACCGCCTGGCCGAGAAGGCCGTCGTCGCATGGGGGTTCAATTCCGACAACGTTCCGTTTAAAGCGGGTGGCGCGGCCACGCAAGCTGACGTGACGTGCGCCACGCCTTCTTATTCCGAAGCCTTTGATTGGTATGTCCAAAACGGCGACCCAATTGACGTTGACGACGAGCGTTCGATGGCGCGCGTCTGCGTCTTGGGCGCCACCACGGCCAAGAATTTATTCGGGGACGAAGACCCCGTGGGCCAGCGGATATTCCTTAACCGCGTCTCCTTTATGGTAAAGGGCGTCCTTGCGCCAAAGGGCACCAACGCCATGGGGTTCGACATGGACGACAGGGCATGGATTCCCCTTTCCACGGGGTTGTCCCGCGTATTTCACCAGAACTACATCCGCTTCATTAGGCTCAAAGTCCGAGAGGGCTACGACACGGCAAAGGTCGCGGACGAAGCCGCTCAACTGCTTCGGGAACGCCACCACATCGGCTCCGGCGAAGAGGATGACTTCCGCCTGCGCACGCCCGACTTCATAGCCCAGCGCGTCAGGAGCATGTCCCGCACGACTGAATTGGTGGGCGCCGCCCTGGCCGCCGTGGCCCTCATAGTGGGCGGAGTGGTCCTAATGAATATCCTGCTGTTGTCTGTCAGCGAGCGAGTCCCGGAGATCGGCTTAAAGCGGGCCTTGGGGGCGAGGCAAAAGGATATCTTCACCGAATTTGTGGCCGAGTCGGTGGTCGTGAGCCTTTGCGGCATGGCCGTTGGCGTGGTGCTCGGGCTGATACCGGTTTTCGTCGTGCCGCGCGTGATGCCGATGATGCCCATGGCTGTTACCTGGCACACCTTCGCGTACGCCGCCCTCTTCTCAACGGTCGTGGGCCTTTTCTTTGGAGTCCAGCCGGCGCGCCGCGCCGCCAGGCTTGATCCGGTCGAGGCGCTTAGATGAATCTTGCCAGGACGCTCGGTATTTCGCTCGAAGTGCTCATGGGGCACAGGCTTCGCACGCTGCTCTCAAGCTCCGGAATCGCCATCGGCGTGGCCGCGGTCGTCTTGATGGTGGGCGCCGGGCAAGCGGCCGAGCAGGACGTCGTGGGCAAAGTCAGAGCCATGGGGACGAACCTGGTGGTCGTGCAGGCGGGGCGTTTCAAGAGCTTTGGCGGCCGGACTCACCAGGTCGCGACGTTCACCACCCTCACTCCGCGCGATGTTGATCTTCTCTCCCGCCAGCTTCCCGATATTTCCGTGGCAGCCGGGCTAGTCCAGGGAGCAGTCGTGGCGCGGTACCAGGGCGTCAGGACGCGCACGACTCTTGCTGGCGCCCAGCCGGGGGTCTTTTCGATCCGCGGCATGACGGCCTCAAGCGGCCGCCTTTACACCGATGCCGACGAGCGGTCGCTCCAGCGCGTCGCCGTCGTCGGCCCAACCGTCGTCACGAATGTCTTCAACGGCTCTGACCCAGTGGGACGGACCGTCGAGTTGAACAAGACCCTCTTCACGGTCATCGGCGTCGCGTCGCCAAGAGGGCAGGATCTAAGCGGCAACGACCAGGACGACGTCATATACGTACCGCTTTCCACGGCGATGGTGCGCGTTTTTCACATGACCTACATACAGAGCATCTTGATTCAGGGCGCAAGCCCGGACGTGCTGAGCGCGCTCCCAGCGGAGATCACGCCGATCCTGCGAAAAAGCCACAGGCTTAGAGAGGGCAAGGACGACGACTTCTCCTTCCAGGACCAGTCCCAGCTCATGCAGTCAGAGAAAGACACCAGCCAGGCATTCACGCTTCTTGTCGGCAGCGTGGCCGGCGTCTCCCTCTTCACGGGAGGCGTCGGGATACTGGCCGTCATGCTGATTTCCATTCGCGAGCGAACGCGCGAGATAGGCCTTAGAAGGGCCATAGGCGGCCGCCGGAGAGACATCATGACTCAGTTCATTCTCGAAGCCGGCTCGCTTTCTGGAATGGGCGGAGCGGTTGGCATAATAATCGGCATAGCCGGAAACCTGATCACCTGCCACATGCTCAAATGGCCGCTGGTGTGGCCGTGGAGCGCGACTCTTTTCTCCGCGGTGCTTTCAATGGCCATGGGCGTCGCCTTCGGCCTTTACCCCGCAATGAAGGCAGCGCGCCTCGAACCAGCCACGGCGCTTCACGCCGCCGGGTAAGGAGACGGCCCAGTGACCAGGTCAAGACTGGCTGCGGCAGTTTTAGCGGCGGCGCTTTTTCAAGCGCTTCTGGCGCTCTTCGCGCAAGCGCCGCCTTTGCCAGCAAGCAGCGAACCTCCAATTCCACCGGCCTTTGCAGCGGTGCGCCGGGCCTGGCTCGTTCCAGAAGATGAGATGCAAGCCGTGCTTCAGCTCCAAGGAACTTCCCTTGACCAATTTGCGGTCGCGGCAATGGTGAGCCATGCCGCCGGAAAACCAGTGAGCGAAGTAGAAGCGGCCAAGCGCAAATTGGGGTCATGGACCGAGGCAATCCGCGCCCAGGGTGGCGAACTGGCTGATCTCGTTTTCAAAGGGAGCGCCAGGTATAACCTCGAGGCCCTGCCCGAGGCGCCTCCGAAGGAAAACCTGTCCTCGACCGAGGAGCGCATCGTAACCCTGGCAAGGGTCATGACGCTTGAACGGCTGACCGGAAAAGGCCCCGCCGCCATTGCGCGCGAGATGCAAGCCGGCCATGCATTCGAGGATCTCTTGATGGCCGCTATGCCGGCTAACCCGGAAACCGCTCCAGCGAAACGCCAGCAAGAAGACGGTCCTCCACAACACCATCATGGACAGAAAGGCCAGCCGGAAATGGGATTGGATGAGCCATCTCAAGGCAACCACGGCCACGTCGGCTCAGGATGAAGAGGCGGCTCTTGCCGAGGACGCCTGACAATTTACAAAAAAACTGGCGGGCCGATGCAAGGCCCGCCAGCGTTGCATTTGAAAAAGAGCAAAGCGTTACTTTTCGCCGTCTTCGTTGCCTTCCGTCACTTCCTGTCCGGCGTCAGGCGCTTCGTCCCCCAAATTGTGCGCATCGAGAAGCCTTTCCACCTGGGCATCCGGGCCCAGCTCGCTGAGGTAGTTTTCCCTGAGGACATCCTCGCGCGGCACGACGGTCGGATCGTGTTCGACCTCAACGTTGTTGTAAGCGTAGTAGCCCGCGCCGGCTGGTATCAAGCGGCCAAGAATGACGTTTTCCTTGAGGCCCCTGAGGTAATCCATCGAGCCGTTAAGAGAGGCCTCGGTCAGGACGCGCGTCGTCTCCTGGAATGACGCCGCCGAAATCCAACTGTCGGTGGCTAGCGCAGCCTTGGTTATGCCAAGAAGCAGCGGGCGGCCGACGGCCGGGGAGCCTCCCTCGGCAAGCACCCTCTCGTTTTCACGCTGGAATTCGAAGCGGTCAACCTGCTGCCCTACCAGGAATCGCGAATCGCCCACCTCCTCGACTTTCATCCAGCGGATCATCTGCCTCACCATCGTCTCGACGTGCTTGTCGTTGATGGTGACGCCCTGGAGGCGGTAGACCTCCTGTATTTCGTTCACCAGGTAGCGCTGCAGGTCCTTGATACCCATGACGCGCAGGATGTCGTGCGGGTCAACCGGGCCCTCGCAAAGCGGGTCTCCGGCGTGGACCCACTCTCCCTCAAGAACCGAGACGTGGATGCCTTTGGAAATAGCGTATTCCTTGCGCTCGCCGCTCCTTGGGTTGTCAACGAATATTTTCCTCTGGCCCCGAACCATTTCGCCGTAGTGGACTTCGCCGTCAATTTCGGTGATGATGGCAGGCGTGCGCGGATGGCGGGCCTCGAAGAGTTCAACCACGCGAGGGAGGCCGCCGACGATGTCCTTGGTTTTAGAGGCTTCGCGCGGGATTTTGGCGATGATGGTCCCGGGGTAGGCCTGCTGGCCTTCCTCAATCATGATGTGGGCGCCTGAAGGCAGCGAGAAGGTGCGGCCACCGGACTTCTTGCCCTCTTCCCGAAGCATGATGCGCGCTTCCTTCGTCGGGTCCTTTGACTCGATGACGACGCGCTGGCTCAGGCCCGTGACGTTGTCCGTTTCCTCGCTTACCGTAACTCCTTCGATGATGTCCTTGAAGTGAACCTCGCCCGCGACGTCGGCAAGGATGGGGTTCGTGTATGGGTCCCACTCGACGAGCGTCGTGTTGGCCTTGACTTTTTCTCCGTCCTTGACTCTAAGGTGCGCCCCGTAAACAACCGGGTACTTCTCCCGCTCCCGGCCTTTTTCGTCTTCTATGATTATCGAACCGGCGCGGCTCATGGCTATGAGCGTTCCGTCGGGGGCGGTTATCGTCTTGATGTTCGAGAGCTTGACCCGGCCGGCGTTGCGGCAAACGTGGCTCGTTTCGACCGTCTCCTTGCTCGCCGTTCCGCCGATGTGGAAAGTCCGCATCGTCAACTGCGTGCCAGGCTCGCCGATGGACTGGGCGGCCATGACGCCGATCGCCTCGCCAAGCTCGACCATGTGCGACGTGGCCAGGTTGCGGCCGTAGCACTTGGCGCAAACTCCCCTTCGCGTCTCGCACGTAAGAACCGAGCGGATTTTGACGCGCTCTATGCCGGCGTCCTGAATGGCCTGGGCGCGCTCCTCGTCGATCTCCTCGCCGGCTTTGACGATTATTTCGCTCGAGTATGGGTCCTTGATGTCATCCAGCGCGACGCGGCCGACGACGCGGTCGCGGATGGGCTCGATGATGCGGCCGCCCTCCATCAGCGGCGTGATGTAGATGCCATCGAGGGTCTGGCAGTCTTCCTCCGTGATAATGACGTCCTGGGCCACGTCAACGAGGCGGCGCGTCAGGTAGCCGGAGTCGGCCGTTTTGAGAGCCGTGTCGGCCAGGCCTTTGCGCGCGCCGTGGCTCGAAATGAAGTACTGCAACACGTTCAGGCCCTCGCGGAAGTTGGCCGTGATGGGCTGTTCGATGATTTCGCCCGATGGCTTCGCCATCAGCCCGCGCATTCCGGCAAGCTGCCGTATCTGCTGCTTCGAGCCCCTCGCGCCCGAGTCGGCCATGATGAAGATCGGGTTGAAGCCCTGCGCGGCCGCTTCCTCTTTCTTCATCTGCTTGAACATGACGTCGGCCACCTGGTCGGTGACGCGGTTCCAGATGTCAACGACCTTGTTCTGCCGCTCGCGGTTTGTTATCGCGCCGTCTCGGTACTGCTGCTCGACCGTCTCCACTTCCTTGGACGCGCCGTTGACGAGCTCGGCCTTCTGCTCCGGGACGACCATGTCCTCCATGCCGAACGAAATGCCTGCGCGCGTCGCGTGCTGGAAGCCCAAATCCTTCACGGCGTCGGCGGCTAAAACTAGCGCCTCCTTGCCGTAGTCGCGGAAAATCATCGAGAACAGTTCCTTGATGCCTTTCTTTTTCATGAGCCCGTTGATAAAGGGCAGCTCTTTGGGCAAGGCGGCGTTGAACAGCACTCGTCCAACCGTCGTTTCCAAAAGCTTTTTGTCGTATTCCAGCACTTCCGTATGCGCCACATCCTGGTCATCAACGGCCTTGGAGAGGTCTATGACCTTGCCTGAATATCGGAGCTTTATCTTGGCGTGAAGGTCAAGCCAGCCGTTGTCGTGGGCTAAAAGAACTTCCTCGGCGGCCCCGAAAACGTGTCCCTCGCCCTTGGCGCCCGTAAGCGCGTGGGTGAGGTAGTAGAGGCCAAGCACCATGTCCTGGGTTGGAACTATGATGGGCGAGCCGTTCGCGGGGTACAGCAGGTTGTTGGTGGAGAGCATGAGGACTGAGGCTTCCACCTGAGAGGCCGGCGAAAGAGGAACGTGAACGGCCATCTGGTCGCCATCGAAGTCGGCGTTGAACGCCGTGCAGACCAGCCGATGCAGCTTGATCGCCTTTCCTTCCACCAGCAC
>JAEMPZ010000120.1:0-7025 GCA_022759065.1 Acidobacteriota bacterium
GTTTTGAGTTGTGGTGCTGTCATTTTTTAACTCAAAACTCAAAACTCAAAACCCCAAACTCTCAACCCCCTCTTGTTCGCGTCACGTCTCACGCCATTCAACCTTCATAATTCATACTTCATACTTGCTACGGCCCGGTTGATTCTTCCGAAGGCGGGAGAAAGCCTATGAAGCCGTCCTTCGCGAGCCGCTTGAAAATCATCAGGGCCTGTAATTCCTGAATGGGCGAAAGGCGCAGGATCGCCTGGACGGTGTTGACGCCGTTGATTCTGCTAATAATGTAGTTTTCCTGCGGGGTGAAGGTCATGTCGTTCAGTTCGTGAAGCGACTTCTGGAGATACGGAACGTGTTCTATGGTGAAAACGTCTGAAACAAGGGTGTGCTTTAGTTCGCCGAATGCCTTGTGGATCATCGTTTCGGCCAGGGCGTTATTTGGATCAAGCGTCTTTGCCTGCTTGAAGGTCTCAACGCAGGCCTCGTATTCCCCCGCGTTGAATTGCTTGAGCCCGTGGTTGCAAAGAAGCCTGATGTGTTCCTCGGGGCTCATGTGTGAAAGCGCTTTCTCTTCCGCCGCCCTGACGACACCTATGATCCCGATGCTGTACATGTCGTAGAGCGTCTTGTTCACCGCGAAGTCGTTCGAGTGAAACATGAGGCAAAGGTCGAGGATTCTGCGGGGCGACTCCATGAGTTGGATCATCCGGTTGTAGAGCGGGTCCGCAAGAATTTCCCGCGTCAGGTTTTCGGGGATGATCGAGACTATCGTCTCCTGCGACGGGAAAATTTTTCTGATGCGAGCCCACTCGTCGGCTCGCCGAGTCCCCTCCATCAGTATGGACGTGACATCCATCGCGATTGGCACGTGGTTCGCCTGCGACGGGACGTCGTTGAAAAACTTGAAATCGCCATCCTCCCATAGGAAGAGGTCGTATATGGCCTCTTCCGCCTTGATTCGCAGGAAGCGCTGGACGTCATCCTCCGAGAGGTGGCCGTCCATCACCAAAAGCCGGCCGAGCTTTATGCCGGTCTGCGCCTGCTTCTTAAACGCGGCCAAAAGGTCCTCCTCGGATATCTTGCCGTAGGCGAGGAGGAACTGGCCGAAGAATTCCCTAGGGTCGTTTGAGGAAGATGAGATGATTTTGCCGTCGCGAAAGTATATTTCCTTCACTACGTCGCCGCGCTGAAGGATAAGGATTCCTGTCTTCTGGCTCATCGCGAGCCACTGAAGGAGATCCGGCAACGGCATCGTGGAGAAGTCGCCGCTCAAACTCATGCATGGATTGTACCGGGAATATGGGCGGAGCGCAAGCGCAAGCGGCGGCTGGCCAAACCGGCAGCCGCCGCGCGCCTTGATGAGCTTATGCCTCTAGGCCAGCGCCTGTTTGGCTCGCGTTACCAGGGATGCGAAGGTGGCCGGATCGCTTACCGCCATCTGGGCCAAAACCTTCCGGTCCAGCTCGATCTTGGCCTTCTTGAGGCCATCCATGAAGCGGCTGTAGCTGATGTCGTTCTGGTGGCATAGGGCGTTGATCCTGATGATCCAGAGCCGCCTGTAGTCGAGCTTCTTGACCTTCCTGCCCGCGAAAGCGAAGTTCAGGGACCGTTCAACCTGCTCTTTCGCGGAGCGGTAGAGGTGATGTTTGGCGCCGAAGTATCCTTCGGCAAGCTTCAGGATTCTTTTGCGGCGTTCAACCTTGTGATGGCCGCGTCTTACTCGGGGCATGTTCTTTCTCCTTGCCTGACAGGCGCCTTTCGGCCCTGGCTATTTGCACTGGCCGTACGGCAAAATCCGCCGAAGGTGCGCAAAGTCCGCGTGATTGACCGTGTCAGCCGCTTGAAGCCGGTTCTTCCGCTTGCGGTCTTTGCTCGCGAGAATGTGCCGGTGGCCGGCCTTCCAACGCTTGACTTTTCCGGTCGCGGTCACTTTGAACCGCTTCGCTCCGGACCGGTTTGTCTTCATTTTAGGCATGTTCCACTCCTTTAGTGCTCTATGACTTCTTTGCCGGCGCCAGCATCATGACCATCTGCCTTCCGTCCATCAGCGGCGCGCGTTCTATTTTCCCAACTCCGACCAGGTCAGTGGCCAGCCGCGTCAGAAGCTTCTGGGCCATTTCCGGGTGGACGATCTCGCGCCCCCGGAACCTGACGGTGATTTTCACCTTATCTCCCTCGGTCAAGAAAGTTTCGGCGAACCTTTTCTTGACCTGGTAGTCATGCTCCTCTATCTTCGGCCGAACCTTGATCTCCTTTATGACGATGACCTTCTGTTTCTTCTTGGCCTCCTGGGCCTTTTTCTTCTCGTCATAGAGGAACTTGCCGAAATCAATGATTCGGCAGACCGGAGGTTGCGCCGTGGGGGCCACCTCCACCAGGTCCAAGCCCTTCTCCTCGGCTATGCGCATGGCCTCTTCTGGAGTCATGATGCCGAGCTGCGCCCCGTCATCATCAATGACCCGGATCTCTCGTATCCGAATCTGACGGTTGACACGTGGTCCCCTCTGTGGCAGTTCGCGGATGGCAGCCTCCCTATTCCAATTCGAGGGTTCTTTTGGCGACTCGGCCCCTCAGCGTTTCAAGGAACTCGCCGCTCGGGCGTACCCCCAGGTCTCCGCCCTTCAAAGCCCGCACCGAAACGGCGCCGGCGTCCACTTCGCGATCTCCCGCTACCAGCATGTACGGCACCTTCTGGAGCTGCGCCTCCCTGATCTTGTAGCCGGTCTTCTCCGGCCTCGAATCAACGGAAACCCTGAGCCCCGCCGCGCGGTAGTTCTCCGCCACGGTATTACAGTATGACACATGTCGGTCCGCTATGGGAAGGAGGCGGACCTGCTCCGGCGCCAGCCATAGAGGGAAGGCGCCCTTGAAGTGCTCGATGAGGATTCCAACAAACCGTTCCATGGAACCGAAGGGAGCGCGGTGAATCATGACCGGGCGATGCATCGCGTTGTCGGCGCCGGTGTATGTGAGATCAAACCGGATCGGCAGGTTGTAGTCCACCTGAACCGTGCCGAGCTGCCATTCGCGGCCGATGACGTCCCTGATGATGAAGTCTATCTTCGGCCCGTAAAAGGCGGCCTCGCCCGGTTCCTCGGTGAACGGCACGCCGAGGGTCCGGGCCGCGTCGCGGCAGGCCTCCTCGGCCTTGTCCCAGTTGTCGGCCGTGCCGGTGTACTTTTTCGAGTCCGGGTCCCTGAGGCCGACGCGAACGCGGTAATCGGCAAGGCCCAGAGTGCCGAAGATGATTTTCACGAGCGACAGGCAGCCGCGCACCTCGGCCCCGACCTGATCTTCCGTGCAGAACAGATGGGCGTCGTCCTGGGTAAAGCCCCGCACGCGCGTCATGCCGTTGAGCTCCCCGCTCTGCTCCCACCTGTAGACGGTTCCAAATTCGGCGAGGCGTACCGGAAGGTCGCGGTAACTGTGGGGCTGCGACGAGAATATCTTGATGTGGTGCGGGCAGTTCATTGGTTTTAGCAGGAAACCGTCGAGGAGCTGGTCGTCAGGCATGACCTGCCCGGCTCCGATGACTTCGCGCCCGGCGCGCTCGTTGACGCTGGCAGCCAAGCGGGCCGAGGCGGCTTCCACCCGGTTCATCAGCTCGGCGCAGGAGCAGTTCTCCTCCAACGCCACGGCCAAGGACTCGGGAGCGACGATGGCGGGGAACTGGGAATCTTTGTAGTAGGGGAAGTGGCCGGAGGTCTTATACAGGGTTAGCTTCCCGATGTGAGGCGTGAAGACCTGGGCATAGCCCTGTTTCCGCAGCTCCTCTGAGATGAAGTTCTGCAACTCCTGCCGGATCGTCGCCCCGGCCGGCGTCCAGAGGATGAGCCCGGGGCCCACGTCCTCGTCTATGTGGAAGAGCTTCAGCTCCTTGCCCAACTTGCGATGGTCGCGAAGCTTGGCCTCTTCCAGCCGGGCCAGGTGCTCCTCCAGCTCCTTCGCGGAAAGAAATGCCGTCGCGTAGATTCGCTGGAGCATCTTGTTGTGTTCGTCGCCCTTCCAGTAAGCCCCGGCGACGGAGAGCAGCTTGAAAGTCCCGGGCTTGATCTTGCCGGTTGACGGAAGGTGCGGGCCGCGGCAGAAGTCGTTGAACTGCCCCTGGCGGTAAATCGAAACGGGCTCGTTCTGCCCGCGCTCGAAGGCCAGCTCGGCCTTGTAGGGTTCGCCCTCTTTCTCGAAGAGGTCGCGCGCCTTTTCCCACGGCATCTCCTCGCGCCTTATCGGCGTGTCGCGGGAGATGATCTCCTCCATGCGCTCTTCGATCTTCGCCAGGTCTTCCGGCTGGAAGGGCTCTGGCCTGTCGAAGTCGTAGTAGAAGCCGTTCTCGATCGTAGGCCCTATGGCTATTTTCGCTTCGGGAAAAAGCTCCTTGACGGCATTGGCCATCAGGTGGGCGCAGGAATGGCGGTAAATGTCCAGGGCATCGGCACAGCGGTTGGTTACGATCTCTATGTGGCAATCGCCTGGAAGTGGAAGATAAACGTCACGCAGGCGGCCGTCAATTTTGGCGGCGAAGGCGGCGTCGGCTAGGCGCGGGGATATGCCACGCGCCACGTCCAGCGCCGTCGCTCCCTCTGGAAATACCCTCCGGCTGCCATCAGGAAGGGTTACATTCAGTTCCGCCATGCAAGACTCCCAACAATCCGAACAACCGGGGCGCCCGATTGGCGCCTCCGCCCCACAACCTTCTTTGAAGAGAGATGGAGGCAACGAAGCCAAAGCCGCGGGCGCACCCCCGACGCCATCCCTCCGTGCTGGACGGGAAACCGAAGCCTCTCGCCCAGATATAAGAAAAAGTGGTAGGCGCGAGCGGGATCGAACCGCTGACCTCTACCGTGTCAAGGTAGCGCTCTCCCATCTGAGCTACGCGCCTTCACAGGGAGTGAAATGCTATCAGAAAGGGGCTTTCGTGTCAATGGCCCCTGCGCCCGCGCGCGGTTCGCCCGCGGGCGAAAGGGCCATAATTTGCCGCGCCAGAGCGGCGGCTACTTGATCTCCGGCACGAGGGCGGCTGGGAGGGTGACGGTGAAGGTGGAGCCTTTCTCAGGCGCGCTTTCCACGGCTATGTCGCCGCCGTGCTGGCGCACGATGCCGAGGCTCACCGAGAGCCCCAGGCCGGTGCCTTTTCCGCGCGGCTTTGTTGAAAAGAAGGGATCGAAGATGTTTGGGAGAACGTGGGGGGGAATGCCACAGCCGTCATCGCTAACTGCCACGTGAATGAAGCCCTTCTCGCGGTCTGGCCACGCCTTGATGGTGACGTGGCCGCCCTTCTTGACCGCGTCCAGGGCGTTAAGGAGCAAATTCAGGAAAACCTGGCTGAGGGACTGGCGGTCGCCGTGGATGGGCGGAAGCGTAGAGGGGATGTCGAGTTCGATCTTCGCGCCCTGAAGCTTGATCTGGTTGGCGACGAGGCCGGCGGTGCTGCGCAAAAGCTCGGCCAGGTCCAGCTTCTCGGTCTTGATTTCACTCTCCCTGGCAAAATCCAGAAGGTTGCGGACGATTTTTTGAGCCCGCTCGGCTTGCGCCACCAGGTCGTTCACCATTTCCAGCCGCTCGCCATCGGACAGTTCCGGATAATCCTCCTTCAGCATCTCCGCGGTGAGCGTGATGTTGTTGATGGGGTTGTTAAGCTCGTGGGCCACGCCGGCCGTGAGCGTCCCCACGGCCCTCAGCTTGTGGGACTGTACAAGGACGTCGTGGCGGTGCTGCAACTCCCTCATCATCGTGTTCATGGCGACCGCAAGGTCGGAAAATTCGTCCCTGTACCACCTTGCGGGCTTAATTGGCGTGAAGTCTCCGGTCGCTATGCGCTGGGCGGTTGCCGTGAGCCTGCCTAACGGCCCCAACATCTGCCTGGCGAGAAAGTTGGCGATTAGGACCATAAGCCCAAGAAGCGCCACGAGAAATACGAGCGTCCACTTCTTGAACAGAGCCAACGTGGAGTTTACTTTGCTGCGTTCCTTCTGCGCCAGTTGCAGGGCAAAATCCACCATCAGCGAGCCGTTGCTTCGAAGGTCGCTCTCTATGCCGGCCTTTTCCTTATCCATCGCCAGCGGGTCGGCGTGAGCCTTTTCCAGCCTTTCAACAAGCCCCTGGTATAGCTTGAGGTGCTCCTGCATCAGCTTGAGGTCGGAAGCGGTCAGGACTTTCCCGGCCTCTGCCTGGGCGTCATCCAGAAGTTTCCTGGAGTTCTCCACGTGTTCCATCAGGTCAGAAAGGCCGGTGCCATAGAGGAAATAGTTCTTTTCAAAGCGCCGCGCCTGCTGGATTTCCATCGTGTAGCGATCGGCGACTTCAAGAAACCTAAGCCGCACTTCAAGGCGCGACAGCATGACCCACGCGGCGGCGGTCACTACGGCGGAAAGAAAGAAGAGGGAGAGGAAGCCGAGAATGAGCCTCGTCCTGATCGAAATGCCCGGGCGCTCCAAGAGCGCCTTCTGCAACCGAAGGTCCGTGGCGCCTGATCCGGATTGTTCGGGCGAAGCTGAATCCATGCGTCCCTCTCTGCCAGCAAGCGCATTCTAGCATTACAACGAATTCATTCAACCCTGTGAAAAGTCTATTTCTCGGCGGCCACGCCGGCTTCCGCGATGCCCTTGAAGCCAAGGGCCAACGCGGCTTTGGCGATGACGTCACGAAGCTCCTGCGGCTTGAACGGTTTCGCGATGAAGTCAAAGGCGCCTTTGGCGAGCGCTTCGCGCGCCACTTCCACCGTCGCGTAGCCGGTGATCATGATCACCTTGGTTTCGGGCCTTTTGCCAAGGACGCGCTCCAACACCTCGATGCCGTCTATATCTTCCATCCTTATGTCAGTGACGACTATGTGGAAATCCTTCTCGGCTATGCGCTTGAGCGCTTCCGCCGGCGCCTCGAAAACTTCAACGTCACAACCCACCTTGGCCAGCGCGGGCTGCAGCCGCTTTCCCACGATGGGCTCGTCGTCAAGCACCAGGACCTGAAGCCTCTCGCTCATTGCCCCTCTCCAATCGCCGCCGTTCAGGCGCTTCTTTTGTACCAGTCACCAG
>JAEMPZ010000120.1:7125-9948 GCA_022759065.1 Acidobacteriota bacterium
ACATCTCCGCTGGCTTTGTAACCTGGAGCGTCTCGTGGATTTTCCTGCGCTCCACGTTGGCTTTGAAAACCAGGGCCAATATGAGCCCGGCGCCGCCGATGCCGGCCACGAAAAGCAGGCCGGTGCTCAGCCCCTCAAACCAGGGGTCCAGCGACGGGTTGAAAGAGACCCACTTAAGCTGCCTGAGGTAAACCGGCATGGCCGACATTCGGCTGAGCACGCAAAGGAGGATCACGCTGCCCATCACGATGCGGATCATGACTTCCTTCACCACCTTGGTGCCATAAGTTCCCACGTAAACCCCGACTATCGAGCCAAGCAGAAGCAAAAAGGCCAGCCGTAGATCCACCATGCCCTGGTAGGCATAGCTCAGCGCGGCAAGGCCTCCGCCGAAGGCAGCGAGGAAAAGCTCCGTCCCTGGAGCCACTGACGTTGGCACGCCAAAGAGGTAGATCATCGCGGGGACGCCAAGAAAGCCGCCGATGGCCACGGTCCCGTCCAGGTAGCCGATTCCGAAGCCGACCAGAATGACGAGCCACAGCGAGACGCGCACGTCGGCGACTGGAAAGTTTATGTAGGGATGCAGCGGCAGGCGCGCCAGAAAATTGGCCATCTTCATTGACGGGCCGGAATCATCCTTGGAGCCCGTTCCCAACGCGTCTCTCAGAATGAAAATCCCTACGAGGGTGAGCACGCTTACAAATACGGCGCTGATGTAGAAATTGGACATGGCCTTCGCCGCTCCCGCAACCTGTGCGCCTTCCTCCCCGCCGCCACCTTTGAAAAGGATGCCGTTGATCCAGACGGCGAAGCGCACGGCGATAAGGGCCGGGATCATCAAACAAAAGGCAAGCCTCTTGTCAACGTTGCCCAGCTTCGCGTGCTTTATGGCGCCCATCATGTTGTTTCCAAGCCTGTGGGCCACGTTGCTGCCGACGGCCACGACGCCTGAAACGCCGAGGTTCATCATCCCTGGCGTCATGAAAAACGCGCCGCCGCTGCCGGTGAAGCCGCTCAGGACGCCCCCGATAAAGCCCAAAAGGACCACGATGAGGGCGCTCTGCCACGTAAGTTGAATGAAGACGTCCCCCACTATTCCCTGCATCTCAAGCTCTCCCGCTCTTTGTGAACAGTGGCGCCAAAGCGCTCACTCCAGCTTAAGGAGCCTCAGCACCAGCGAGGCCACCGTGCCGTACAATGCCGCCACCAGGGGCGCCATGACGGCCACCAGCCCGACCGCGCCCCACGGATGGTCCTTGTGGAACGCGCCGCCCAGAATGTTCAATATCGCCTCCTGGTGGGTGAAGACGAATATGTAGCAGATGGCGACCAGCGCCGCGTAGCCCAAAAGCTTGGACATTTCCCTGGGGCCGAAGCGCAGCTTGACGCCAAGCTCATCCGTCGTAATGACCGGGGCTTTTACCTGCCCCGCAAGGAAAGAGGTCATCTCCCGCGTCATCCGCTTTCGCGCCGACTCGCCCTTGTCCATGAAGAGGTCGCCCACAACCACCAGGCTGTAGGGAACGGTCGGGCTTATCGCGGCCAAAAGCTGCTCCCGGCTGCCCGAGACCGCCTGGCCTCCGCCTGACCGTTCCTGGCCCACCAGCGCTTCCAGCGCCGATTGAAAATCGAGGTCCTTCTCTCCAACGGCCTTATCGGCCACGTCGTCCTCGATTCCTCCCGTAGCGCGCCGCATTACCGGTGCGGATGGAACCGAAACCACCGCCGCCGCGCCGTCCGCCTGCCCTGGGGTGTAGCGCAAAAGCTCAACGGCGGCCCCCCAGCGCCTAGCCAATTCGTTCACCTGCTTGAAGGCCTGGGAGTCGGGCTGGAACCTTTCCTGAATCCAAAGAATGTTGGTGCTGGCCATGGTGCAGCGGACGCCGCGGCAGCCTGGAAGGTCCTTAAGAACCTCCGGGATGAGCGGCGCAACCTTCGCCTGGCGAGGCATGTAGGTGACGGTGACAATGCCGTCGTTCGACCTCACCGTCAGCTCGGCGTCGTGCAACCGCTCGTCCAGCGCGAGCCGGATCCTGGCCCTGGCCCTCAACAGCCTCTCCTCCATCGCCGCGAGGCTGGCGGGCGTGGGCTGAAAATCTGGTAGCTGGGCAAAGGCACACAGCGCCGTTGCGGTGTTTTCGACGCTGATCTTCTCCATGTTGATGACGAAGTCGTAGTTGCGCGCGTCGTCCATGTCAACTCCGTGGACGAAGCGGACCCAGGCGCGGATGTCCTCGTCAATATCCTTCAAGAACTTCTCGGCCTTCTCCTGGCCGAGCTTGAGCCGCTGCATGACGGCCTGCAGCCGTTGATTTTCCTCGGGAACAACCTTGATGCGCAGTACGTGGCTGACGCCAGGAAGGAGGAGATGGCCCGCCCTGCCGTAATAAACGGTTTTCCCTTCGCTCGCCTTTTCGCAGATGGCCGCGGTGGCGACGGCCAGGTAACGCTCCCTGAGCCTCGCCATGCGTTCCTGCACGGCGGGCTTCTTGATCATCGCCACCTCAAGCTTGCCGACCGGAATGCCCGCCTCGTTGGCCTTTGCCACGATCTCTTCGCGGCTGACGAAGTCGTAGCCCAGTTTCTTGGCAAGCTCCCTGGCCAGGCGCTCGCCACCGCCGAAAGGCAGTCCCGATACGAAAATGATGGGCATTTCCCCCCTCCCTCAAAACGAACTCGCGGCGCTTTCTGCCTCCGCTTTTTCGCCTCTGCCTATAATGGTGGAACCTTCCCTGCCAGAAAGTCAAATGGGCCAAGTTCCGTTAACTTCAAAGTTGGGCCAAATGGCCCAATGAGATAGGAAAGAAAGAAAAACGTAAGACG
>JAEMPZ010000099.1 GCA_022759065.1 Acidobacteriota bacterium
CGACGTGTTCATCAACATTTGGGGGCTCCGTTCCAGTTCCATCGCGGGATTGGGGGGCTTGCATTTTTGGCATTTGTGTCGTATATTATCAGCAATGAGTGGGCGGTTCGCCCACTTTTTTCTTTCTTGGCGGGGTTGGTCGTGAGAGACGTTAGGTGGCTGGAAAAAATGAGGATCAGGGCGGAGGAGGCCGCCAAAGCCAACGGCGTTGAGCTTTTTGACTTCGAGGAGCGGCTTCAGGGGAAAAGGTGGTGGTTCCGCGTCACGCTTGACCGCATAGGCGCCCCCGTGGCGATAGAGGACTGCGAAAGGGTTTCCAAGGACCTGTCGGCCAGGCTGGACGTCGAGGACATCGTGCCTCACGCCTACGAGCTTGAAGTTTCGTCGCCGGGCCTTGAAAGGCCTTTAAGGAACAAAGCCGATTTTGAACGCTTCGCGGGAAGCAGGGCGAAGGTTGTTCTGGCGCCGCTTGGGGAAGAACGCGGCGGCGCCTTGGAGGGCGTCATAAAAGGCGCGGTTTTAGAGAACGTGGTTATTGAGGCAGATGGAGTGGAGCGCTCCATCCCGTTTGGGCGGGTTAAGAGGGCGCATCTGGTGTTCGAGTTTCCGAAGAAGAACGGGTAACAGGGGAGAGAATAATGTCCAACGAATTGTTGCAGGCCATCGAGATGCTTGGCCGCGAGAAGGGGATCGACCGCGAAATAGTGATATCCGCGCTTGAGGAGGCTATGGCCGCGGCGGCCAAACGCGTCCTTCGGTCGCAGGAGAGTTTCGTGGGGCACTTCAACCCGGAGCTCGGGGAAGTCGAGGTTTTCAACAAGAAGACCGTGGTCCAGGGGCCTGAGGTCGAGGATCCGCTTTCTCAACTCTCTCTTGATGAGGCGCAGACGATAGCCCCGGGAGTTGGAGTGGGGGACGTCCTTGAGTTTCCGCTTGAAACGACTCCCTACATGGGGCGCATCGCGGCTCAGCAGGCCAAGCAGGTGCTCACCCAGAAAATAAGGGAGGCCGAGCGCGGCATCATTTACACTGAATTCAAGGACAGGGTCGGCACCATCATTAACGGCGTCGTCAAGCGAATCGAAAAGCGCAGCGTGATAGTGGACGTGGGGCGGACCGAGGCTCTGCTGCCGGCTTCGGAGCAGTGCAGGGGCGAGCGCTTCGCACAGGGAGACCGCTTGCGCGCGATGATCCTGGAAGTGCGCGAGAATACCAAAGGCAGCCAGGTTCTCCTGAGCAGGGCGGCGCCGGAATTCGTGGCCAAGCTCTTCGAGCAGGAGGTGCCTGAAATCTACGACGGCACCGTGGGCATAAAGTGCCTGGCGCGCGAGGCTGGCGAACGGACCAAGATAGCCGTCTTTTCCAAAGACAGGGATGTTGATCCCATCGGCGCCTGCATCGGCATGAGAGGGATGAGGGTCCAGGCCGTGACGCGAGAGCTGAAGGGCGAGAAGATTGACATCATTCCCTACAAGGAGGATTTGGCTGAATTCGTGAAGTCGGCGCTTGCTCCCGCCCAGGTCACGAGGGTGGTTATCTCCGACCCCGATTCCAAGCGGATGGAAGTCATCGTGCCGGAGGACCAGCTCTCCTTGACCATCGGCAAGCGCGGCCAGAACGTCCGGCTGGCCGGCCAACTGGTCGGCTGGGAACTGGACGTGAAGAGCGAGGGCACCAAGAAGGACGAGCTCTTGCAGGCCATGGGCACGATGATGAGCAGCGAAGCTCAGCCTCAGGCCGGCGAGGAATCAGCCGAGGCGGCGGAGGCAAAAGAGGCCCAGGCGGCTGATGAGGCCTTCATAACGCTGCCAGACGTGCCGGGCGTTCCCGTCAAGGTAGTGGAAGCGCTTGCCAAAAAGGGCTGGGGCACCCCGGAGGCTTTGGCCGGGGTTTCAGACGACGCGCTCTCGGAAGTACCCGGCGTCGGGCCGCGCGTGTTGGCGCACCTGCGCGCTTGGTCACAAAGCCCGGGCCAGGAGGCGGGCGGCGCATCCGAAGAGCCAGCTTCCGAAACAGAGCCCGGCCCCGGTTCGCAAGAAGGGGGGCAACAGTAAACCATGGCAAAAGTCCGCGTCCATGAGCTGGCCAAAAAGGCCGGCCTAAGTTCACAAGAACTTCTTGAGAAGCTCAAGGCCTTTGGCTTTGACGTCAAGTCCAACTTCTCCATGGTTGAAGAATCGGCGCTGGAAGCCTTGAAGGGCGGAGCCAAAAAGGCAAGGGTTGTCGCGCCCCAAGCCAAAAAGAGCGAGCCCCAGGCGGCTGAGCCCAGGAAACCTCAGCCGGCGGCGGCTGGCGGCGAAAAGGCGCAACCAACCGCCTCCCAGGAAGCTCAGGCGAAGCAGGAGGCCAGGCAAGCGCCAGGCCCGGTGGTGCAGGAGTTTTCCAAACAGGCGGGACATACCGTTTTCAGGGCCACGAGGCCCCTTTCAGCCATTCCCCGCCAGGCGGTGGCCCCCAAGCCAGCGCCCGTTCCTCCTCCCGCGCCGAAGCCGCCCGAGGAAAAAACAGAGGCCAAGCCAGAACCGGCCAAGCTGGAAGAGCCACACGAGGCAGTGGCCGCAAAGGCGGCGGCTGAAGCAACGGCCCCCAAAGAGCCGGAGGCCTCAGCGGCTGAGGTTCAAAAGAAGGAGGCTCCGAAGCGGGAGCCGCGGCCGAAGACAAAGCCAGGGCACGAAGATATCCCCGCGCCGGAAGCCTTGGCGGAACCGCCAGCGCCCGTTGAAAAAGAGCCCCAAGCCGCGAAGCAGGGGGAACCTGTTCCGATCGCCATGCCTCCGCAGCCGGTGGTTAGGCCCGCCGGCGTCCCGCTTGTTCACAGGCAGCCGCAGCCCCAGGGCCCCAGGGGCCCAAGAATTCACTACGGGCCCGGCGTCAAGGCGCCGCCTCCAGGGTCGCAGCAGCCCGTTCTTGAAACGCTGCACCTTGAACGCGAGCGCAGGGCGGCGCAGAAACACGTATACGACAGGACGCCGTCCGCGGCCGCGATGGAAGCGGCCGCGAAAGACGCGGCTCTCCAGTCGCTGAGGCCGGCTCAGGCCGCTCCGCCTCCACAGTCGCAGCGCCCATCCCCCTACGCCCCGCCTTCAGCCGAATCCAGGCGCAAGACCAAGAGGGAGCGCAGGTTTGAAAAGCAACAGGCTCGGGTGGACAGGCGCGATCGCCTGGAGCAGGAGCTTGCCGAAGCAAGGGCCACCGCGGAAACCGGCGAGGCCGTTTTTATTCGCGAAGGCATAACCGTAAAGGAACTGGCAGAGAAACTGAACCAGAAGGTCAGGGACGTCATCGCGAAGCTGATGATGCAGGGCATCATGGTCACGATAAACCAGCCTTTGGAGGCGGAGGTCGCCGTGCAGGTCTGCAACATGTTCGGCTTCGCGGCGGAGGTTATCTCCTTCGAGGACGAATTGACGCTTACGAAAGAAGCCCCGAGCGACGCCGAAAGAGTCACTCGCGCTCCAGTAGTCACGGTCATGGGGCACGTTGACCACGGGAAGTCATCGCTTCTGGAAGCGATCCACCACATTGACATCACGAGCAAGGAATTCGGCGGCATCACCCAGCACATCGGCGCCTACAAGGTTGAGCATAAAGACCGCACCTATGTTTTCCTGGACACGCCCGGCCACGCTGCCTTCACGCTCATGAGGGCGCGGGGCGCCAAGGTCACCGACATAGTCATATTGGTCGTGGCCGCGGACGACGGCGTGATGCCGCAGACGATTGAAGCGATAAACCACTGCAAGGCCGCGAACGTCCCGATGGTGGTGGCCATAAACAAGATGGACAAGCCTGGCGCCGACCCGGACAGGGTCAAGCGCGAACTGAGCCAACACGGCGTTTTGACCGAGGACTGGGGCGGGGACGTTGTCTGGTGCCCCGTTTCTGCCAAGCAGAAGCAGGGCATTGAGGAACTTCTTGAAATGGTCACGCTGGTGGCCGACATGCTCAACTTGACGGCCGTTCCCGGCCAGCCGTGCAGCGGGACGGTCCTCGAAGCCCGCCTTGACCGCTCCAGGGGGCCGGTGGCGACGGTGCTTGTCCAGGACGGCACCCTTCGCGTCGGCGACTTTTTCCTCTGCGGCGCTACGTATGGCCGCGTGAGGGGGCTTTTTGATGACCGCGGCGCCAAGCTTGAATCGGCCGGTCCTTCAACGCCAGTGGAGGTCTTGGGATTCTCCGAGGTGCCGGCGGTCGGCGCGGTTTTCCAGGGCATGGAAGACGAGGCGAAGGCTCGCCAGGTTGCCGAGTACCGCAAGGAGCAGGACAAGGCGAAGAGCCTGCGCACCTCGCGGGTCAGCCTGGACAACGTCTTTGGCCAGATCAAGCAGGGCGAAATGCAGGAGCTGGCTTTAATATTGAAGGCTGACGTCCAGGGGTCGCTGGAGGCCGTCGCCAAGCAGGTGGCCGATTGCTCGACGGAAGAGATCAAGGTCCGGGTCGTCCACAGCGGCGTCGGCGCCGTTTCCGAAAGCGACGTTCTCCTTGCGGCCGCGAGCGGGGCCGTGATAATAGGCTTCAACGTGCGCCCAGACAGAAAAGCGGCGGAACTTGCCAAATCGGAAGGCGTGGACATAAAGCTCTACACGGTAATTTATGACCTGGTGGACGAGCTAAAGAAGGCGCTGACCGGAATGCTCAAGCCGATCGAGAGAGAGGTGATTCTCGGCCACGCCGACGTGCGGCAGATATTCAAGGTCTCTGGCGTCGGCACGATCGCGGGCTGCGTGGTCAGCGACGGGCACGTCACGAGGCAGGCGCAGGTCAGGCTCCTCAGGGACAACGTGATAGTCCACACCGGGAAGCTGGCTTCGCTCAAGCGCTTCAAGGACGACGCGTCGGAAGTCAAAGAGGGCACGGAGTGCGGCATCGGCATCGAGAATTACAATGACATCAAGCCCGGGGACGTCATCGAAGCCTTCGAAACCCAGTTGGAGGCCCGCACGCTAGGCGTGTGATAAGGAGCGCCAATGCGCCGGTTCGCGAAGTCCGACAAGGTGGCTGATCTTCTGAAGCACGGGATTTCAAACGCGCTGCTCACTGGGCTTGGCGACGAACGGCTCAAGTGGGTCACTGTCACGGAGGTCTCCATCAACAATGACCTTTCCCTGGCAAAGGTTTACTACACCGTGCTTGAGCCAGCCCTCAACCCAAAGAGCGCGGAGGCGGCGATCTCCGAAAATATGAGGGATCTGCGCCGCTTTCTGGCTTCGCGGCTCAGGTTGAAACAGTTGCCCGACCTGGTTTTCACCTATGACCAGGCCCAGGAAAGCGCCCGCCGGATTGACACGCTCCTTGAGTCGCTGCACAAGGAGGAAAACGGTGCAGGCTGAGCGCGCGGCTTCAAGGGACGGGCTTATCCTTCTTGACAAGCCGCCCAAAATGACCTCCCACGACTGCGTGGACGAATTGCGCAAGCTCTTGCCGCGCAAGTTCAAGGTCGGGCACGGAGGGACGCTCGACCCTTTCTGCACGGGCCTTCTCATCCTTCTTCTTGGCAAGGGCACGCGCTTGTCGGCGCTTTTTCAGAAGATGGACAAGAGCTACGAGGGGATAATACGTTTCGGCACGGCCACCGACAGCTTCGACTGCGACGGCAAGGTCACCGAGACCGGCCCGCTTCCGCGCCTTGACGCCGCGGGGTGGCAGCAGGCCGCCAACAAGTTAGTCGGCCCCCAGCTTCAGGTTCCTCCCGCTTTTTCGGCGAAGCGGCTGGGCAACCGCCGCGCTTATGAGCTGGCGAGGGAAGGAATCGCCGTCGAGCTTCAGCCGGTCAGCGTCCAGATTTTCGACTTCGCGGTGGAACCGGTCTCGGAATCCGACCTTCGTTTTGTGCTGCGCTGTTCTTCCGGGACTTACGTGCGCGCGATTGCAAGAGACTTGGGGGCGCTGGTCCAAAGCCCCGCCTATTGCCTGGAGCTTCGGAGAACGGCGGTAGGGCCGTTCATGGCCAGGGACGCCAACCCGTTAAATGATCCTTTCCGGCCGCCGGGCTTCATGAGTTTTGACGAAGTTGACCTGGGCTTTCCAGTCCACAGAGCCAACTACCGCGAAGAGCGCCTGCTTTTCAACGGGCAGAACATACCAGCGCCGCCTCAGCCTCTTCCGCAGGGGCAAATATTGAAAGTCGTCGGCCCTTCGGAGCGGTTCATCGCCATAGGCAAAATCTCGGGCAGGCAGATTCACCCCGAGACGGTTTTTCCGGGGTAGGGCCTGCCCCAAATCCGCAACGGTGGCCGCGAATGAGCAAAGACAGGCTGGCAGCAAATAGATACTGTAGGCTGTTAGTGGGGAAAAGTATGATGAAGCATGAAGGCGGAAGCGTGAAGAGTTATGGGTTAAGAGTTAAGAGTTATGAGTTGTGGTGCTGTTATTTTTTTAACTCAAAACTCAAAACCCAAAACTCAAAACCTCTCTTGTGCGCGTCACGGCTAACGCCATTCAACCTTCATAATTCAAACTTCATACTTGCCTTAGGCAGCCTACAGCCTTCAGCCTACAGCGTAAAGTCCGCGCCGAAAGCACGTTGTTCCCATCGTGGAAAATGGATCTGAGGATGGCCCACAAGCTTAAAGAATCGGTCAAGACCATCGCCTACGCGGCCACCAAGGTGGCGGCGATTGCCATCATGTGGCCCTACTTCAGGCTCAGCGTCAAGGGCAGAAAGCGCGTTCCCAAAGAGGGCGCGGTGATATTCGCGGCGAACCACTTTTCTTATGCGGATCCTCCGCTGATAGGCATTGCAATGCCAAGGCGCATACGCTTCGTCATGGCGGACGGGCTGTTTCGCAAGCGGGTTCTCCACGTTGTTTCCAGGCTGCTGGACGTGATTCCCGTGGAAACGGGACAGCCGTTTCAGACCGCCGCCGTCAGAAAAGCGATGCGGCTCTTGCATAACGGCCAATGCGTCGGCATTTTCCCTGAAGGCCAGCGGTCTCGGACGGGCGAGCTTTTGCCGGCGCAGCCGGGAGTAGGGCTCTTCGCCAAGAAGAGCGGCGCCCCCGTCGTGCCGTTGGCCATTCTTGGCACGAATGAAGCCTGGCCGCCAGGGCAGCTTCTGCCCAAGCCGGGGAAGGTGCGCATCGTCATCGGCGAGCCTCTTCTGCCCGCGGCAAGCCAGACGGCCGAGGAGTTGGCGGACAAAGTTCGCGGGGCCATAGCGGATCTGATGAGGGCCAACGGTTACCAACCAACCATGGAGGAGTGAAGATGGCTTCCGCGGCATTCGTGATAATAGGCTCTGAGATGGTTGACCCTGACCGCAGGGACGCGAACGGCCCATACGCAAGGCTCAAGCTCTTGGAACTTGGCATCAAGGTCAATTTCATCGCGAGGGTCGAGGACGATGAGAAAGCAATAGCCGATGCGCTGCGGGCCGCGCTCGAAGGTTCCGATGTCGTAATTACCTCGGGCGGCCTGGGCCCCACCGGAGACGACGTGACGCGCGAGGCCGTGGCCAGCCTTTTCAAGGCCGGTGTCCGAGAAGACGAAGGCTGGATGGATATCCTCGAAAAGCGGCTCGCCGAGAGGGGCCGCCCGATAACCAAACTCGGCAGGCGCCAGGCCATGGTCGTCGAGGGAGGCGAGGCGTTGGCGAACAACGCCGGCCTCGCCTGCGGAAACTGGCTGGAACGGGATGGCAAGGTTTTGGTTCTTCTGCCTGGGGTGCCAAGGGAATTCCAGGACATTCTCGACAACGAGGTGCTTCACCGCCTGGCGGCCAGATTCCCCTCGAGGCCTGAAACGCGCGTCGTTCGCGCGACGGTGGCCGGCATCCCGGAGGTCCAGGCGGAAGAGACTCTTCGGCCATGGTACAACAAGCCTGGCGTCGCCGTTTCGATTCTTCCCTCGCTGGGCGTGCTCAAAATAACTTTCACGATAACCTCTCCGCCCGCCGTTGAAGCGGAGCGATTGCAAAATGAAGCCAGGCTTGCGCTGGCCGAAGGCTTGGGAATAAACCTTGTAAGCCTTGACGGCGCATCTCTTCCCGAGGTCCTTGGCCGGACTCTGCTGGAAAAGGGCGCCACCCTTGCCGTGGCCGAGTCTTGCACCGGAGGGCTTGTGGCGCAAAAGGTGGTATCCGCGGCTGGAGCTTCAAGATATTTTCTGGGAAGCATCACCGCTTACGCCAACGATGCGAAGCAAAAACTTCTCGGCGTCCCCGAAGAGACGCTTCAGAAACAGGGCGCGGTCAGCCCGGAAACGGCCCTGGCCATGGCCAGGGGCGCGAGGGCTCGCTTTCTGGCAAGCTGGGCGGTGGCGACCACCGGCATAGCCGGCCCCAGCGGTGGAACGCTCGAAAAGCCTGTCGGAACGGTCTGGATAGGCGTCACCGGGCCCGGCGTTGAGAAGAGCTTCAAAATATATTTCCCGATGGACCGCGAATCCATGATGGAACTTTCCGCCAACTACGCGCTGTTCTATCTCTGGAGGGCGGTGAAAGGAGATTCCTTATGAACCACGGCAGCCGTGTTTCACTTCATATTATTTTGATGCTGTGCGCGGCGGTGGCCGCGCTTCTTCTGGCGGGCTGCTCGCGTAACGAGACGAAGCCGAGCGGCCCAGCGCCAAGCCCCCCGCAAAACGCGCGGGTGGCTACGCCCATTCCCAAAGAAGGGTCGGGAATGAACCAGATGGTCCAACCTCAGCAGCCGGAAGATGCAACCGGCGCTACGAAGGCGATTGGCGGCGCGGACAACTCGTTCGATGGGGATGTTTCGTTGGCCCCATCGCTATCGGGAGGTTTTCCGAAAGGCGCCACGCTGTTCGTCATCGCGAGGGATCCAAACGACAGGACCGTTCCTCTTGCGGTGGTGAAACTCAAGCCGGAGGCTTTTCCGGTCCGGTTCACGATCACCAGCGCCGATTCCATGACGGGAGCGAAGCTCCCCGGCGAAGTCGAGCTTCTCTGCAAACTCTCAAAGAGCGGCGCCGTCTCGGCAAGTTCTCCCGGCGACCTCGAGGCCGCGCCCGTGCGCGCGAAAAGCGGAACCCCGGCTGTCCTGGTCCTGGAAAAGAAATGATGAATGAGCCGTTGAAGCCGACAGGGGAGCAATATCCGGAATTCGCGAGGCTGGTGGAGATCATGGCGCGGCTGCGCGCTCCGGGAGGCTGTCCGTGGGACAGGTCCCAGAGCCGCGAGGATCTCAAGACCTACCTCGTCGAGGAAACATACGAGGTGATTGACGCCATTGACCAGAAGAACCCCGAAATGCTTCGCGAGGAGCTTGGCGATCTTCTGCTGCAAGTCGTTTTTCACGCCCAGATCGCCGGCGAAGAGGGCGCCTTCACCATAGAGGACGTCGCGCGCTCCATCAACGAAAAGCTGATCCGCCGCCACCCGCACGTCTTTGGCGAGGTTAACGCCGACACGCCGGAGAAGGTTCTTAGGAACTGGGAAGCCATCAAGAAGACGGAAAAGGCCGAAAAGAACGGCGACGGAAAAGCCGTCAGCGCGCTCTCCGGCGTGCCGAAGATTCTCCCCGCGCTTTTGAAAGCTTTCCGCCTGCAACAGAAAGCCGCACGCGTCGGCTTCGACTGGGAAGAGCGCCGCCAAGTGGAAGAGAAGGTCAAGGAGGAGTGGGCCGAGCTGAACGAGGCCGTTGCTTCCGGGGACAACGCCCACGTGCGCGAGGAGCTTGGCGACTTTCTATTTGCCCTTGTAAACCTCTCGCGTTTTCTCAAGCTCGACCCGGAGGACGCGCTCCAGGCCGCCAACGAAAAGTTCATCCGCCGCTTCACGGCGATTGAACAGATGGCCCACGAACAGGGACGAGACCTCTCCTCCATGGCGCTTTCAGAGATGGACGCGCTCTGGGACCAGGTCAAGGCCGGCGAGCGCCCAGCCGCCGCCCCCCAACGCTGAGCAAAGATTCTCACCACCAAGGCGCCAAGGCACCAAAGGCAGATGAGAGATGAGGGATGATAGATGAGGGAGCAAAGAC
>JAEMPZ010000152.1 GCA_022759065.1 Acidobacteriota bacterium
TGACCTCCCTGTTAGAATTGCGGATGATGGATGATAGATGAGGGATGAGGGCAAGCTCGCCGCGGCACGCCTGACTCCTCACCCCTGACTCCTCACGCCTTGCCCTTTTCCGCGCTTCCCTCTTCAAGCTTGAAGTCCTTGGCGCGGGCGAGGTTGTTTTCGAAGGAGCCAAGGTGGCGGGCCGTCTCCTCGTATTTCTGCTGGGCGTTGTTGAGGTGCTTGCCGAGCACTTCATGAGACTCCCTGAAAGCGGCGAGGTTTCGCTCCAGAGATTGCAGGAGCTGCATTACTTGCCTGGCGCTCTGCTCGACGGCCGCCGCCTTCAGCCCCATGGCGACCGTCTTGAGGTAGGCGGCGAGCGTTGCGGGGGAAAGTGGCAGCACCGACTTTGAGAATGAGTACTCCCAGAGGTCCTCTTCGCCGCGTTCCCTGGCCACGAAGGCCTCGTAGTAGAGGGACTCGGCCGGAAGATACATCAGAGCGAGCGGAAGCGTCCCCTCGTCGGGCCTGACGTAGAGCTTCGCGATCTCGTCTATCTTCTTTTTGAGGTTGGCGTGGAACGCCTTGCGCGCCTTGGGCTTCTCCTCTTCCTGTGCCTCAACGTAGCGCTGGAAATCCTCAACTGGAAACTTGGCGTCAATGGGCAACAGGCCGCGGTCCAGCTTTATCGCGAAGTCAACCTTTTTCCCGTCCTTGAAAGCGTACTGTGAAAGGACGTTCTCGCGCGGAAGAATATCGTTCAAGAGCCCCTCGAGGCCTATCTCGCCGAGCGTTCCGCGCGGCTTGGGGGATCTCAAGAGCGACTGGAGTTCCTCCATCTCCTTGCCCAATTCCGCCATTCGGACCGACGCCTGCTGAATTGCGCCCATCTTCTCGGTGAGCGCGGAAAGCGTAACCTGGCTTCCCTGCATGTGTTTCTGGAGGATTTCGCTCTGCCCCTGTAGCTGCTGCTGCACCAACCCCTGCGATCTCGACAACTGTTCGCCGAGCAGCCGCTGAAGGTCGCCGTGAGCATGCGCCAGGCTGTCAACCCTGGCCGCGATGTCGGCCTGGAGGAGTTGGAGCGCGCGGGCAGGGTCTTCTTTCTGGGAACGCGCAAGCCGGGCATAGGCAAAAGCCAGCACGGCCACGGCTAAGACAAGCAGCGCGGAGAGAAGATATAGGATTGCCGATGTCATGCCTTATCTCCATTTGTACGGGGTTCGTTGTGCTTTTGAGGCGGGAAGCCATGGAATGATGGCATCGGCAAAAGGCGTTCCGTAAAAAGCGCGCAAGAGGCGAGGGTTTTTACCACGCCGCTTCTCTGGACTGTTTCCTGAAAGCCTGGAGCCAGCCTCGGCGCCACGCGCAAAAGCCCGCCCGCGAGGTAGGCGCAGATGACGAAGCCGAAAACCGCCCCCAGCGCCCGGTTTATGGGGCTCAGGCCCGCCGCGTTCACGAGCTTGCTCGCCAACATGCCGGCAAGAACGCCCGCGGTGAAAATCAGCAGAAATCCGGTTGCCACGGCTGCCGGATGGCGGAATGCTTCCGGGAGAAAAGAAAGCTTGGCCGCGAGCGGCGCCGCGGCGTAGCCGGCGAAAAGGTAGGCCGCCACGAGAGACAAAAGGCCGAAGACCATGCGGACGCCGCCTTTCCAAACGCCGTTTGCTATAAGCGCGACCCCAAGAACGACGAAAAAGATATCAAGCCAGGTCATCTCTTCTCAACTCTCCACTTCTTTCTCCGTCACCCCGTCGCATCTCTGTGGTGAAATCTCGGCCTTTGGCCGTATCGGCATCTCTAAGATGCCTCCTACAACGTCTTACGTCTTACGTCTTACGTCTCCCCTCCGAGTCCTTTGTGCCTTTGTGGTGGTTGCGTCTCGCGCGCGGCGCGGGCGTGCTCGGCCAACCGCCTGCAAAACGGAATGCGCAGCGACAAAGGCAACGCAGAGGCTCTCGCGGCTTGTTTGATCAGCGCCAGATCGGCGGCCGCCGACTGCCGCGCTCGGCGGCACGTCCTGGAAAGCGGCTCGGAAGAGACTTCCTCGATCCAGCCCAGTTTCAGTGCGTCTTTTGCCGCCAGAACCTCCCCGCTCAGCAGGGCCGGGATGCCGGCGCCGGAGAGGCGAGGAAGGGCCGAAGTTCCTCCCCATCCGGTGAAGAACCCAAGGCGCGTGCCAGGATGGGCGAAGCGCGCTTTAGGCGTCGCGATGCGGTAATCACAGGCCAGGGCGAAATCGAGCCCGCCGCCCATGCAGGCGCCTTCAACAATTGCCACCAGCCACAAGCGGCTTTGGCGCATCAGCGAAAGCGTTTCCTGGCCGAACGCCGCGAAGCCCAGCGCCTCGGCGGGGGAAAGCGCCTCAAGCTCCCTGAAATCGGCCCCGGCAAGGAAGGTGGTTGGATTGGCCGAGGCGAAAGCCAGCCATCGCAATTCGCGCCGCCCTTCCCACGAAGCCAGGGCCCGCCTTATGTCGCGCAGCGCTTCGCGCGTTATAGTGGCTGGGCGCGCCCTGCCGCCGAGGCGAACAAGCAACCCGCCCGCCGGAAGCGGCCGCTCCTCGCAAAATGGAAGCCCGCGAACTTCCGCCATGAATCGGCCAGCGCCTCCGGGCCAGGCCTATCGGGCGTTTGCCCGCTTCGGCGCGACCTCTTCCTCCAGGAACTTGATCACGTCCGAAGTGGGCGTGCCTGGCGTGAAAATCTTGGCGACGCCCGCGGCCAGCAAGCCGGGAATGTCGTCATCAGGGATTATGCCGCCGCCGAAAACAACAATATCGCCGGCCCCTTTTTCGGAAAGAAGTTTGATGACTTTCGGGAATAGGGTGTTATGAGCGCCGGAGAGAATCGAAAGGCCCACGGCGTCCACGTCTTCCTGGATGGCCGTCGCCGCCACCTGCTCGGCGGTCTGGTGGAGGCCGGTGTAGATCACCTCGTACCCGGCGTCCCTCAAGGCCCTCGCTATTATTTTTGCTCCTCGGTCGTGGCCGTCGAGTCCCACCTTGCCTATCAGAAGCCTCATTCTGGTCTGAGCCATTTCAAGCCCCTTAAAAAACGCTTGTTTCGCGGTACTCGCCGAAGACCTCTTTCATCGCGTCGCCCATCTCTTGAAGCGTGCAGTAGGCGCGCACGCAGTCGAGAATCGCCGGCATCAGGTTCTCCGTAGTGCGCGCTTTCGCCGTGAGATCGTGAAGCGCCGAGAGGGCAGCCTTTCCGTCGCGGGTCCTTTTCACTTCGGCGAGACGCGCGCGCTGCCTCTCTTCGACCTCCGGCGGAATCTTCAAGAGAGGGATGGGAACCTCCTCGTTCTCGGCGACGTACTTGTTGACGCCGACGATCGTCTTGCGCCCCTCTTCCACCTGCTTCTGGTAAGCGTAGGCCGCCTCGGCGATCTCCCTCTGAGGAAAGCCTCTTTCTATCGCCTTTATGATGCCGCCCATGTCGTCAATCTTGCGGATGTAGGAGAGCGCCTGCTTTTCCATTTCGCTGGTTAGCGACTCGACGAAATAGGAGCCGGCGAGCGGGTCAATGGTGTTCGCGACGCCGCTCTCCTCCGCTATTATCTGCTGCGTCCTGAGCGCCACGGTGACCGCCTGCTCGCTCGGCAGGCAGAGGGTTTCGTCCATCGAATCGGTGTGAAGGCTCTGGCAGCCGCCAAGAACGGCGGCAAGCGCTTGTATGGCCACGCGGACGATGTTGTTCATCGGCTGCTGGGCGGTCAACGAGCAGCCGGCCGTCTGGACGTGCGTCCTGAGCATCCACGAGCGCGGGTCCTTCGCGCCGAAGCGGCCGCGCAGCTCTCTTGCCCAAATGCGCCGCGCCGCGCGCAACTTGGCTATCTCCTCGAAGAAATCGTTGTGCGAGTTGAAAAAGTAGGATAGGCGGGGGGCGAAATCATCCACGCCAAGGCCGCGCTCAATCCCCGCCTGGACGTAACCAATCCCGTCGGCGAGCGTGAAGGCCAATTCCTGCGCCGCCGTGGAGCCCGCTTCGCGTATGTGGTAGCCGGAGATGGAGATGGTGTTCCACTGCGGCACCTCTTTGGCCGAAAACTCCATCGTGTCAACGATCAGCCGCACCGAGGGCTCTGGAGGATAGATCCATTCCTTCTGGGCTATGTACTCCTTGAAGATGTCGTTCTGAATCGTTCCCCTCAGTTTCTTCAATGGGACGCCCTGTTTTTCAGCAACGGCGAGATACATGGCGTAAATTACAGCCGCGGGCGCGTTGATCGTCATCGAGGTGGAGACTTCGCCCAGAGGGATGCCGTCGAAGAGAATCTCCATGTCCCTCAAGGTCGAGACAGCGACGCCCTCTTTGCCGACTTCGCCTTCCGCGAGCGGGCTGTCGCTGTCGCGGCCCATGAGCGTGGGCAGGTCAAAAGCCGTGGAAAGCCCCGTCTGGCCTTGCTTCAAGAGGTATTTGAACCTGGCATTCGTCTCTTCAGCCGCTCCGAGCCCCGCGAACATCCGCATCGTCCAAAGGCGGCCGCGGTACATCGTCGGCTGCACGCCCCTTGTATAGGGGAACTCTCCGGGCCAGCCGATGTCGTTGTCAAAGTCCAGCCCTTCCACGTCCTCCGGGCTATACAGGCGGCGGATCGGCAACGACGAAACCGTCGAGAATTCAACGTCCCGCTCCGGGTGTTTTTCAATGTGGGGACCGAGAGTCTCTTTCTCCCAGCGCGCCCTTCCGCCCGCCGGCTTCTTTGAATCAGCCATCTACGACACCTCCGCACGGACACGCGAAGTCCGTTTCAATCAAGGAAAGTAACACAACTTGGTGCTAATGGGAAGTGGTATTACTCCCACTCGCCGCGGTATTCGCAGAAGTCGTCGCCGCGGGCGGCGCAGGCCGGATGGCTCATTACGACGCGCTTGCCGCCGGACATTTCAACCGTGCGCTCCATCCAGCCCAAAACGCGGTCGCAAAGAATGGCGCTCGGCTGGTCGAACCCGGCGATTCGCATGATGGCTTTATTGGGCTCGGCCACCAGAACCTGCATCATGCCTGAATCGTAGTAGGATGCCCATACGCCGGGGGCTCTCTTCAAAATAAAGCTTATGTCCGCCATTTTGAAGAAGACCTTGTAAATGCCCTTTAATCCGGTGTCAGCCGAATAACGCCCGAGCTCCCAGGCGAGCGTCCTTCCACCTGGCACGGCGACTTTGCCTTCGGCGGCCGTGACCAGCTTGATGAGCAAATCCACCGGATACCAGTTTCCCTGGAGCACCGGGCCTTTGAGCAAGGCCGAGCGTTCAGCGCCAAGCCCTTCGATGAGCCGGCCGGTTCCATCTTTCCCCAGCTTTTCATTGAGGAATGCGAGCGTGGAAGCGATCACCGTCCCTTTGACCCTGGCCATGACTCAGCCCTCCTTGGCGTCGTCCCGCCCCGCCGGCTTCTGATTGCCCGGCACAACCGCCTTGCTGGCTCTTTTGTATGCTTCTCCAGCGTGATTGTCAAGCCTATAAACATCGCTCGGCCGTTGGTGGTAAACTAACAAGAGCTGGCGCTACAGAGAGTAAGGAGCGCCAAGCCTCATAAACCGCAAGGGTGGCGAGATGACGAGAAGAGTCGAGATGAAGAAGAATGCTTTGAAAAGGCTGGTCCCGGCAGTCGTCAACGGCCAGAAGCAGGTTCCTTACAAAGGGGTTGACGGCTACCTTGCAAAGGGGCGCAAGGCGGCGCCGCCCATAGCGAGCGCGGCGAACTATCCCGGCAACGGCGACAAGAGGGTTGGGTCGCTGGCAGAAGCGCTGGAGGCGTGCGGCCTTAGAGACGGCATGACCCTCTCCACGCACCACCATTTCAGGGACGGCGACCTCGTCGCCAACGAACTGTTCGACGCCTGCGCCAGGATGAAGAAGCGTGACCTGATGTGGTTCCCGTCCGCCTCCTTTCCTTGCCATAGGCCCATCATAGGCCACATGGAATCCGGCGTCGTCCACCACATCGAAGGCTCGATGAACGGCCCACTAGGCGACTACTGCACCGACGGGAAGATGCGTGGCATGGGCGTACTTCGTTCCCATGGAGGCCGGTGGCAGGCGATACAGGACGGAGAGGTCCACATTGACATCGCCGTCATCGCCGCCCCTTGCGCCGACGCATTCGGGAACGCCAACGGCGTCATCGGCCCCGCTGCCTGCGGCTCGCTCAACTTCGCCCTGGCCGATTCGCTTTACGCGGACAAGGTGATTGTTGTCACGGATCACCTCGTCCCGTTCCCGGCTGTTCCTTGGCAGATACAGGGAAATAACGTTGACTACGTCGTCGAAGTCGAGAAGGTGGGCGACCCGTCCAAAATCGTCTCCGGCACGACTCAGATCACCAAAAGCCCGGACAGGCTGCTTCTTGCGGAGATGACGGCGCGCTTCGTGAGGGATGCAGGCATCATGCGCGACGGCTTCTCTTTCCAGGCCGGCGCGGGCGGAACGGCGCTGGCCTTCGCCATCTACTTGCGCGAGATGATGAAGAAGGCCGGCGTGAAGGCGCGCTTCATTCGGGGCGGCTCGACAAAATATCTGGTGGAGATGCTCAACGAGGGCCTTTGCGATTACATTCTCGACGGCCAGACCTTCGATCTGGATTCTGTCGCCTCGATGCGCGACAACCCGCGCCACGTGGCCACCAGCCCGTTCACGAGTTACAACTACAACGGCAAGGGATTTTTTGGCACGCTGGTGGACACTGTCGTCTTGGGCGCGACGGAAGTTGACGTGAACTTCAACGCCAACGTCGTCACCCACAGCGACGGGCGGCTGCTGCACGGCATCGGGGGTTGGCAGAGCTGCCTCTTCTCCGGCTGTACTATTCTGGCGGTCCCGGCCGTGCGCGACCGCATTCCCGTCATCGTTGACGAAGTCACTACGATAACCGGCCCGGGGGAACTGATAGACGTGGTAATCACCGAGCGCGGAATAGCGATCAACCCGAGGCGCCATGACCTTTTGGAGGCAGTGAAAGGCAAAGGCCTGCCGATAAGGAATATCCGCGACATCCAGAAGGAAGTCTACGAAATGTGCGGCGGGAAACCGCAGCCGCCGAAGCGCGGAAAAGTTCCCGTTGCCGTCGTTAAGTGGGTTGACGGAACCGTCATTGACAGCGTCTGGAAGATAGAGCGGTAGAGCGCATGAAGAGGCTCTGCGTCTTCTGCGGGTCGTCACTGGGGCAAAGGCCGGTTTATGCCGAGGCGGCGCGGGAATTGGGAGAACTCCTCGCCCGAAAGAAGATAGGCCTCGTGTTTGGCGGCGGCAGAATCGGTCTCATGGGAGTTGTCGCCGATGCCGTTCTGGCGGGTGGCGGAGAAGCGATAGGCGTAATCCCCAAAGCCCTTAAAGAGCGCGAACTGGGCCACGACGGCGTAACGGAGCTTAGGATCGTACCCTCGATGCACGCCAGGAAGGCGATGATGGCTGAGTTTGCGGACGGGTTCATCGCGATGCCGGGCGGATTCGGCACGTTGGACGAGCTTTGCGAAATCCTCACCTGGGCGCAGTTGGGCATCCACAAGAAGCCCTGCGGACTTTTGAACGTGAATAATTTTTTCGCGCCGCTCTTGGTCCTTTTCGAACACCAGATGGAAGAGGGATTTCTGGCCGCGAAACATCGCGCGCTGTTGCTGGTGGAGGAAAAGCCCGAGCCTCTTGTCAAGGCGCTGATGGAAGCTTCGCGGCCTGGCGCTCGCGGGCCGCTGCACGGTACTTCTAGATGACAAAGGCCGCCAGCGTCTTCATTTGCGAATCGTGTGGCTCGAAAAGCCCCAAGTGGCTCGGGCGCTGTCCGGCCTGCGGCGAGTGGGACAGTTTCGTTGAAGAGGCCGAGCGGCCGAAAGAGACACGGCCAGGCGTAACCGCGCGCGGAGGCCACGCGACTCCGCTGCCAGAAGTCCGGGCTGAAGATGGCCGAAGGCTTTCCACTGGCATCAACGAAGTTGACCGAGTCCTTGGCGGAGGCGTGGTTGCTGGCGGAGTCGCCCTTTTGGGCGGCGACCCCGGCGTCGGGAAGTCAACGCTGCTCATGCAGATTTTCGGGGCGGTGAGTGGCGGCGCCGTTACGTTGTACGTTTCGGGGGAGGAGTCGGCTTCGCAGGTCGCCTCGCGGGCGCGAAGGCTTGGCGTCAACGCCCCGTCGCTTCACTTGCTCGCGGAGACGTCGCTTGAAGCGGCGCTGGACGAGGCCAAGCGCCTCTCTCCCGCCCTTCTCGCCATTGATTCGATTCAGACGGCCGCCACCGCCGCGCTCGGAGCTGCCCCAGGCAGCCTGTCGCAGGTGCGCGACTGCGCGGTGCGGCTGACGGAGTTCGCCAAGACGAGCGACACCGGCGTGATAATGGTCGGCCACATCACTAAAGACGGAATGATAGCGGGGCCGAAAGCCCTGGAACACATCGTGGACACGGTGCTCTACCTCGAAGGCGAAAAGTACCGCCACCTGAAGGTGCTTCGAGTCCAGAAAAACCGCTACGGCGCGACGTCGGAGCTGGCTCTTCTGGAGATGACGAGCGAGGGGCTTAAAGAGGTCGAAAATCCTTCGGCCGCGCTTCTTGCCGACCGTCCCGTTGGACAGCCCGGCTCCTGCATCGGCGTCGCGCTGCAAGGCACGCGCCCTCTGCTTTTCGAGATCCAGGCGCTCACGAGCCCGTCGGCCTTCGGCATGGCGAAGAGAATGAGCGCGGGGCTCGACCGCAACCGCGTCCAGCTTTTGACCGCCGTCCTTGAGCGGGCCGCGCGCATGACGCTTGGGGACAGGGACCTCTTTGTCAACGTCGTCGGGGGAGTCGAAGTCGAAGAGCCGGCGCTCGACCTGCCCCTCTGCCTGGCGGTGGCATCAGCCGCGTACGGGAAGCCGATTCCGCAGGAGCTTGCCGCCTTCGGCGAGATCGGCCTCGCTGGCGAGGTGAGAGGCGCAGGCGCGGCGCTGCCCCGCGCGAAGGAGGCGGCGGCGCTCGGCTTCAAACGCCTCATGCTTCCCGCTTCGGATATGCGGCGAATCGAGCACAAGCCGAAGGGCATAACGCTCGAACCGGTCTCCAGCCTCGCCGAGGCGGTGGAGCTTCTGTTTGGTTAACCGCGGAACCGCTTCTATTTTATCCGTTCTCTTGCTGGCTGCGGCCTCTTTCTATTCCGCGGTCGCGCAGACGCCCGAAGACGAAGACGCCATGGCCGCAAGGCTGCCGAAAAACTGTGACTCCGCGAAAGCCCCGAAGCCATTCAAACTGCCCAAACGCGGGCCAATCCCGACGGCGAAAGAGATCGCCGAATCATACGGGCCTCTGAAGGGGGACCTTGCCGAACTCATCGCGAGCGCCCCGGATGTTGACATCGCATATGATACCGGCCTGTGCGACACCCGCGACTACGAAGGGCAATGCGATGGTGTCGCCGTCGAAGTCACGGAATACCTTCTTTGCGGCCAGCCGGTAGGAGTCGAAGTGGTCTCCCGCGAGCCTTTGAACCCGCTTGCCGGCGTGAATGACGAGGAGGTGGACCACGCCGCTTATGCCATTTCGGGGGAACCTCCCCTGACGATAACGAGCGCCACCGACCTTCGAGAGCTGATGGCCGTGCTCAGAGAAAAGAGCGCCAACAACACGACTGAAATCGCCTCCCGCCCGCTCGAACTCAAAAGTGGCTCCATTCGACCCGCCCAATCGCACAAGCTCTTCATCCAAGCCGCCGACGAGGACGGGCTTTCAATATACCTTCGTAGCGGCAAAGTGCTCGCCTTTCACGGCCACGCCCGCACCGGCGAATTCGAGGGCTTTTACAACGAGGATATCTATCCGTTTCTCGCGCGCCTGGCCGCCGCGCGCGGCGCCGCCCCACCATCGCGATAAAAGCCGAAAGCCGAGAAGAAAAGACATTCACCACAAAGGCACAAAGGGCACAAAGGACAGATGAGAGATGACGGATGATAG
>JAEMPZ010000116.1 GCA_022759065.1 Acidobacteriota bacterium
TGGCGGCTCCTCCGCGCTATCGGTCGCGCTGGCAAGGGCCTTGGGCGCGGCGGTTGGGGCAAAGGAGAGTTCCGCGGAAATCGTCGCTCGGTGCCGGGACTTGGAGGCCGCTCACCTGGGCATTCCTACCGGGGTCCAGGATTTCTGGCCCGCTGTTCTTGGCGGCGCTCTCGTGATAACTTACTTGCCTGGTGGCGAAAGGATTCGCCGCGTCGA
Organism: Acidobacteriota bacterium; assembly: GCA_022759065.1. Classification (GTDB taxonomy): domain Bacteria; phylum Acidobacteriota; class UBA4820; order UBA4820; family DSQY01; genus JAEMPZ01. Next base: position 217 of record JAEMPZ010000116.1, read on the forward strand.
GACGGGCCTGGGCGAGCTTGGAAAACGCATGGTCGTTGCCTATACGGGGGAATCACGCATATCGGCCGCTACCAACTGGACCATATACAGGCGCTTCATGGATGGAGAAGGCAAAGCGCGGGAGGCGCTTTCGAACATAGCCAGGGCCGCGTCGGAAATGGCAAGAGCGCTGGAATCGGGCGATTGGGAAAAGGCCGGGGATGCGATGGCATTTGAGATGGCAAATCGCGCTTTGCTGGCTGAAGGCATCATGACCCCCGTCTCGGAGCGAATGTTGGCCAGCGCCAAGAAAGCCGGCGCCTATGGCGGGAAGGTTTGTGGCGCTGGCGGCGGCGGGTGCATGGTCTTTCTGGCGCCGCATGAAAAGAGGGCCTTGGTCGAGAGGGCCGTTCTTCAAGAGGGTGGACGCCTGTTATCGGCGGAACCCGAGCCGGCTGGATGCCGCCTGGAGGTGGCGTGATGGCGAAGAAACTCCTTTTTGCCATAGGGCTTATTTTGGCCCTTCCGTGCGCGGCGCAGGAGATGGTTGTCTTTCGGGACTTTCGCTCGCTCGCCGTGCTGAGCCACCGAGCTCAGGGAGAGTGGACCTATTTGAGGATGGCGGACGGGGAACTGGCCGTCAAATCCATGCAGATACTGGAGATTCGCAAAGAGCCCGCCGCGTCGCAGGCCGGCGCGCTCTCTTCGCCCCTGCCGCAGGCGCCGCCTCAGCCGCCAGCCAACGCGATGCCGCAGCGCGGCTGGCGGCCGGAGCCGCCGCAGCCGCAACCTGAACCTCAAGAGGAGTTCAGCGAGCCGCCTCCGGAGCCTGAGCCAGAACCCGAACCCGAGCCACCGCCACCGCTTCCGCCACCGACTCAGAAGGTTGAATAATGGAGCAAAGCGCGTGATTACGCAGCCAGCGACGCCGTTTAGAAAACGTCTAAAGCGGGCGGTCCTGTTGCGCCTGGCGCCTTTTCCCGGCGCGCTGTTCATCAGGCTCTTGCGCCGGACGCTGAAGATCAAGATGGTCGGCGAAGGCGCTGTAAAGGAGATAAAAGCCGGAGGCGGACAGTACATCATGGCGTTCTGGCACGGGACGCTGCTACTGATGGTTTACGCTTACATCGGGAAGAAACTCACTTTTCTAGTTTCGTGGCACCGCGATGGAGAGCTGATAACCAGGATCATGAATCGCTTTGGGATGGACCCCACGAGGGGGTCAACTTCCAAGGGCGGATTGAGAGCGCTTCACGCCCTTTTGAAAAAGGCCAAACAGGGGTATGACATAGCATTTACGCCTGACGGGCCCAAAGGGCCGGCGCGCGTCGTTCAGATGGGGGTCGTTCAAACGGCCAGGCTTTCCGGGCTGCCAATCGTCCCTATCGGGATGGCGGCGCTCAAAAAAAAACTCTGCGCTCATGGGATTCTTTCATGATCCCCAGGCCTTTTACCAGGGTGGTGTTTGCCTATGGCGCCCCGGTTGTGGTGCCAAAAGATGCTTCGGACAAAGAGATGGAAACGCTCAGGGCCATTGTACAGAAGGAGCTTGACGGAGCCACCCTTCGCGCCGAACAAGCCCTGTCGGAGGATGAGCTTTGGAAAGCATGACTGGGTTTGGCAGCGCGGCCGCGGAAGGCGCCGGTTTGCGCATCACCGCCGAGGCGCGTTCGGTAAACAGCAAGGGGTTGGACATTCACCTCAGGCTTCCATCTTTTTTGGCCAGGCACGAGCTTTCCTGCCGCGAGGCGGTGAGGGCCAGGGTAAGTCGCGGCAGGGTGGATGTCCTGGTCGCGATTGAGTTCACCTCGCCGCAAGCCGTCAAGGTGAGCGTCTCAGAGAGCGTGGTTCGAGCCGCTTCAGAGGCCGCGTCGAGACTCAGGCTTGAAAACCTTTTGGACAGGGGGCTCACCTGGAGCGACCTCGAAGCCCTGCCTGGAGCCGTCTCCACCGGGCTTGGCGCGCAAGCCGAGGAAAGCGCCGGCGCATTGACGCGGCAGGTCTTGGAAAAGGCTGTTGATGCCCTCGTTAAAACGCGGCTGGACGAGGGTGAACGGCTGAAACGCCAGTTTGAGGAGGCAAGGAACATTATAAGCGCCACGCTGCTGAAGGTGCGCGAGCTGATGCCGGGGCAGCGAACGTCCGAACGGCAGAGGCTGGGGGAAAGGCTTGCCGAACTTGGCGTTGCCGTGGACTCTTCCAGGATCGAGCAGGAGATAGTCCTCGCCGCGCAGAAGAGCGATATCTCCGAGGAGGTGGTCAGGCTGGAGGCGCACATGCAGGCGCTTGGCGGCCTCCTGAAAGAGGAACGGGGTGAGCTTGGACGCAGGCTCGACCACCTGGTGCAGGAAATTCAACGCGAAACCTCAACGCTTCTCGCGAAGTCGTCGCTTCTGGAGCTGACCCGCCTTGGGATGGATATTCGTCTTGAGACGGAGAAGATGAAGGAGCAGGCCCAGAATGTCGCCTGAGGTTTCCCGGCCAGGCGCCATGGGATTGAGGGACTCCGGCAAGGAGTCGGGGGTCATTCTTGTCCTTTCGGCGCCCAGCGGCGCCGGGAAGACCACGATCGCCCACAGGCTCTTGAGCGTTGACCCCGGGCTTTGTTTTTCGGTTTCCCACACAACGCGTTCTTTAAGGCCGGGCGAGCAGGACGGAAAGGACTATCACTTTGTCTCGAGGCATGAATTCGAGGCGATGAGGGACGACGGCGAATTTCTCGAGTGGGCGGAGGTCCACGGCCATTTTTACGGCACTCACCGCCGGGAGGTGGAGCGGGCTTGGGCACAGGCAAAAGACCTCGTCCTCGATATTGATGTGCAGGGCGGGTTGCAGGTAAAAAGGTCCAGCTCGCGGGCGGTTTTGGTCTTTATTCTGCCCCCATCGCTTGACGAAATGCTCAGGCGAATAAAGGGCAGGGGGCAGGAAAGCGAGTTCAATCTGGCGGCTCGGCTCGAGACGGCCCGCAAAGAAGTTGCTTTTGCCGAAGCCTACGACTATAATATAGTCAACGAGGAGTTGGACCGGGCCGTGGAGGAAGTTCTTTTTATTCTGAGAGCCTCCAGGAACCGGCCGGACGGTTGCAGCGTGGTGCGGCGCCGTTTGATTAAAGATTTGGACCTTTGGCTTGAGGAGCACGGATGTTCAAAGTGAGCGAGAAGATCGGGAGCAAGTATCGTTTCATTGTCATCTGCGCGCAGCGCGCCAAACAGTTGATGGAAGGCGCGCAGGTTCGCGTCGAAACCTCCAGCCAGAAACCCGCCTATGTAGCCATGCAGGAGGTGCTGGCGGACAAGGTCAACTGGACAACGAAAGAAACGGAAGCGCCGGCCGTTGCCGGAATGGGCGAGATTTTGCAGGTCGAAGTTGGCTCATGAAGGGGATGAGATGAGGCATCTCCCAGCGGGCCATGGAGCGGAAGCGTCACTCAGAAGGAGGAACGGAATGAAAAGACTATGGAAGCTTGGAGTCACCGGAACGGTCATAGCGCTGACGGTAGCGTGCTGCACCAAGGCGCCAAAAGAAGTCGGGGACGCCACCGCCGCCCTTAACGAGATGAAGGCCACCTGCGCCCCGACCTACGCCGCGGACTGTGTTTCTCAGGCCCAGGGCATGCTGGATCAGGCCAATGACCTAGTTGCAAACAAGAAATGCAAGGACGCCAAGGCAAAAGCGCTGGAGTTGATGGCAAAGGTGAAAGACTGCAAGGCCGCCTCGGATGCCGAAGAGGCCGCCGCCAAGGGCAAGGCCGAGACGGGCATCGCTTCCGCGAAGACGGCCATTTCCGCCGCGCAGGCCGCCGAGGCGCCTCAATACGCGGCCGCCACTTTCCAGCGCTCCAAGGATGCTCTTGCCCAGGCCGAAAGCCTGATGGGCCAGCCATGCGATTACTACAAGGCCATTGAAGCCGCCAACAACGCGGGCAACCTGGCCGCGCAAGCCAAGAAAGAGGCCGAGGACGAAATCGCCCGCATCAAGGCCGAAGAGGAGCGAAAGCGCCTGGAGGCCGAGAAGGCCCTGCAGGCAAAGCCGGTCAGCTACACGGTCATCAAGGGCGACTGCCTCTGGAAGATCTCGGCCAAAAAGGACATGTACGAGAACCCCTTCATGTGGCCCCTTATCTGGGACGCCAACCGCGGCCTGATCAAGGATCATCCGGACCTGATCTACCCGAACTGGGTCTTCAAGATCAACCGCGACTTCACCGACGCGGACGCCAAGAAGGCCGAGAAGACGGCCCGCAATCATCACTGGGAACCGGCCGCTCCGGCAGCGCCCAAGTCAGTGAATACCACGCAGCCCGAAACTCCAGCGCCAGCTCCGGCGCCGGCGAAGTAGGCGCGCGAATCAAACGGGAGGCGGAGGGCATCCTCCGCCTCCCTCTCTAATGCGCGAAATTTCATTCCCCGAAGAATTCCTGAGGCAAATCCTGGGTCACTACGACCGAAACGCCGAGTTTTTGGAACGGGCGGTTGGAGTGAAGCTCTCTTCGCGCGGGGAATCCCTCCACATGGACGGCGCGGACCAGGGAATCGAAGCGTGCGGCTGGGCAATGACGCAACTCCTGGCGGTTTTTCGCGCCGGGATAAAGGTGGACGCGGCCGACTTGAGGACCGCCTTGAGCCTGAAGGAAGAGGGGTTCAAGGGAGAACTGGTAGATTTTTACCGCGATTCTAAAATTCAGTGCGCTCCTGGGAGGTCGGTGTTTCCAAAGGGGCTTAACCAGGGCCGCTATATTCGCTCCATGCGCGAAAACGATGTCGTCTTCGGGATTGGGCCGGCCGGCACCGGGAAAACCTACCTCGCCGTGGCGATGGCTATAGCCGCGCTAAGGGACAAGCAGGTCAAAAGGCTCATTCTTACAAGGCCGGCCGTCGAAGCGGGCGAGAAGCTGGGCTTTTTGCCGGGCGACATGGCGGAAAAGGTCAATCCCTACCTGAGGCCGCTTTTGGACGCGCTTTTCGACCTCCTGGAAGGCGACAGGGTGTATAAATACCTTGAATCGGGAATAATAGAGATTGCTCCCATAGCCTTCATGCGAGGGAGAACTTTGAATGACTCCTTCATCATTCTTGACGAAGCGCAAAACACGACGGTTGACCAGATGAAAATGTTCCTGACGCGCCTTGGCTTCAACTCAAAGGCGGTCATAACGGGCGACGTGACGCAGATTGACATTGATCCAGCCAGGCGTTCCGGATTGGTTGACGCGGCGGTGATTCTTAAAGACATTGAGGGAATAGCTTTCCACTTCTTCACGGAAAGGGACGTGGTCCGCCATCCTCTGGTCCAAAAGATCATTCGCGCCTACGACGGATCGGCCTAGTGAGGGTTTGGGTTATAATGAACCGCTGGAGCGGCAAAACATCATGACAAAGCCCCTTGAGGATCCAACGGATCCCAAAGCACTGGCCGAGAGAAAGGCCTTCCGGGGCGTTCGCCCCCCAAGCCGCGGACAGAGGGTGGCCAATTTTCTCATGGACAGCTCGTGGTTCTGGGCCGGAATATTCCTATGCGTCACCCTTCTTGTTTTCGCGCGTCATTTTCGACTGCAGCCCCCGCCGTCGCTTCCCCTTGGGTCGCCAGCCCCGCGCGACATCAGGGCGCCTTTCGACCTTCAGATTCAGGACGAGGTCGCGACGCGCCAAAAGCGGGAGGAGGCCCGCGGCAAAGTGGAGCCTCTTTACGACTGGGACTCGGCCCAGGGAGACGCGCTGGTTCGCAAGATAAGCGCATCGTTCTCGTCGGCGCGGACGGTACTTGACGATTACCGCCGTTACGTGGCCGACCCGCAAAGGACCCCCGCCGAAAAGAAAGAAGCCGAGGAGAGGCTTCTCGATGCCCTTTCCGACCTTCTTGGCACCGGCATGTCAAGATTCGCGCTTCGCCAGTTTCAGGCCGAGGGTTTTTCTCCAAGGGCCGAGCAGTTGGTGGAAGCCCTGGTGTCGCAGGTGGCGGCGCGAAAAATAGTGGCGGACCAGCAGTCGTTGGAGAAGAGTCCGGCCATAAGAATCAGGGACATCAGAAGGTCCGGTTCGGAGTGGGAGCAGAAGAATCCCGCGTCTAACGAAATACTTTCTCTTGCGACGGCCAGGAGGCTCCCCGGCGTGTTGATGGAGGGCGCGGTAGGCCTTCCGCAGGGCGAGCGAGGGGCGCTGGAGGAATACGCGAGAAGCCTCATACAGCCCAACCTCACATTCAACTCCGAGGAGACCGCCAGGCGCCAGGAGGCGGCCGCGGCTCAAGTCGAGCCGCTCGTCGTCTTCGTAAAAAAGGGCCAGATCATTCTCAGGGCTGGCGAAAAGGTTGACGACAGCGCGAAACAGAAGATAGACGCTTTTCAGAGCGCGAGCCAGGCTTTCGTCAACCTGCCGTTGCTTTCGTCCCTGGCTCTTTTCGCCTTTCTTCTGCTGGCCTTCCTTTTCATGTACCTCAAGACCTACAGGAAGTTGCACAACCCCAGGCTGAACCTATTCGTGCTGGTCCTCCAGATAATGATCATTTTTATTCTGGTCTCTCAAGGATTGTTAATCGCCCTCAGAGCTTTGGCCGAAACGACCAAGCAGCCCCTTCTGTCCAGGCCGGAGATGCTCTATTTTCTTATTCCGGTTGCCGCGGGGGCAATGCTCGTGACTTTTCTCGTGGACAAGCACATCGCCATCGTCTACTCGGTGGTATTTTCCGTCCTCTTCGGGGTGTTGCTGGATTTCAATTACCCGATGATGCTCTATTCCATGCTCTCCTGTTTCACGGGCGTTTACGCGGGGTACAACCTGGCGCAACGAGCCGCTCAATGGAAAGCCGGGCTTCTGCTGGGCGGGGTCAACGCCGTTCTTGCAATCGCCGCGCTGGCTAACGACCCCGCATGGGAGCATCCCGCCAAGATGCTTATTCCGGCTGGACTGGCGATGGTTTCCGGCGTCCCATTGACCACGATGCTGGTTTCGCCGCTCGTGCCCCTTTTCGAGAACGCTTACGGGATTCTGACCGAAGTCCGCCTGCTGGAACTGTCCAACATGAATCATCCGCTGTTGCGAAGGCTCGCGCTGGACGCTCCGGGAACCTACAACCATTCGGTGATGATGGCCACTCTATCCGAATCGGCGGCCAACGCCATTGGAGCGAACGGGCTTTTTTGCAGGGTGGCGTGCTACTACCACGACATTGGCAAAATTCTAAATCCCGTTTATTTCGTCGAGAACCAAGTGCCGGGACAGAATCCCCACGACAGGCTATCTCCAAGGATTTCGGCCCTGATCATAGCCGCGCACGTCAAAGAGGGCGTAGCGATGGCGCGCCAGTACCACCTTCCGCAGGCGATCCTTGACATCATTCCGCAGCACCACGGAACCAGAAAGATAGCCTACTTTTACGACAAGGCGCTCACGCTCCACGACCCTGAGAAGGGAACGATAGGCGAGAGCGACTACCAGTATCCGGGACCCAAGCCGCAGACGAGGGAGGCGGCCATAATCATGCTTGCCGACGGCGTTGAGGCGGGCTCTCGGGTTCTCAAAGAGCCATCTCACCAGAGGCTGCTCGGGCTGATCGAGGAAATCACAAGCCGCGTCGTCCAGGAAGGGCAGTTGGACGACTGCAATTTGACTTTCAGGGACCTGGCCAGGGTTCAGGAGGCTTTCCTGCAAATCCTGGTGGGCGTTTTCAGCCGGCGTGTTTCTTACCCGGGCTACCGTTTCGACAAGGAGGAAGAGGGTGATTCGGAGGGAAGTCTCGCTTCGCGCGCGGATCAAAAAGCCCGCGATTAAGGCCGAACCGCTGGTTGGCTTCATGCTGGACCTGATGCGGGAACTGGATGTCTCCGGTTCCGTTTCCGTTGAAATCCGATCGGAAAGCGCCATCAGCGCGTTGAACAGCCGTTACCGCCATAGAAAGGGGCCGACCGACGTGCTGGCTTTCGCGGACGGGGAGGCGGATGAAACCGGCCTTTGCCACCTCGGCGACATAGTGATCTGCGCCAAGGTGGCCAAAGCCAACGCCAGGGCTCTCGGCCACTCCTTCGAGGAGGAACTGAGAAGGCTCCTGCTTCATGGCCTCCTGCACCTTTGTGGTTACGACCACGAGGCCGATAACGGGCGCATGGCCAGGAAAGAACGCGCGCTCTGCAGGAAGATGGGATTGCCGGAATGACCGCTGCTTTATGCGCCGCCGCGGCGGGCGTGGCTCTCTGGCTCTTGATGGCCGCGAGGTCAGCGCTGAACAACCTCTCTTCGCTGGCCTTGGCCAAGATGGTGGAGTCGCAGGAGAAGCGGTCCAGAATTCTTCGCGAATTCATGGAGCGGCAGCCGTCGTTTCTGGTGTCGCTCCAGGTCGGAACCATAGTGGCTGGCGTTGCGCTTGTTGTCAGCTGCGAACGCCTCTTCGCCGCCGGTGGTGGCGGAAATCAATCCGTTTCTGGGTTGTTGACGGGGCTGCTGGCGGGCGTGGCCATCGTTGTTTTGGCGCAACTGGCGGCCGCGGCGAACCCGCCTTTCGCGTTGTCTGTGGGGTTGCCCTTTTTAAGGTTCTGCTGGTGGCTTCTCGCTCCCATAAGCCTGCCCGTCGCGGCAATTCTTTCGAGGCTGCTGGCCGCTTACCACGGCAGACAGGCCGGGGATGGGGAGAGTGACAAGGATGGGGAAATCGCCGCGCTCATTGACGTCGGCCGGAGGGAAGGCATACTCGAAGGCGACGACTCGGTCCTGGTGCAGAACGTGCTTGAGTTCGGCGACACCGTTGTTCGCGAAGTGATGACGCCGAGGACCGACATGGTTTGCGCGCCTGCTGACATCTCGGTTGGGGACGCCGTGGCCCTGCTGGCGCGCGCTCGCCACACCAGGCTCCCGCTCTATGAGGGCCAGGTGGATAACATAACCGGCATAGCCACCGCGAAGGACCTCTTAGGGCCGTTACTCGGCGGGGAAAAGGGGGCCTCCGCTAAGCGTTTCGCCCAGCCCGCGCTCTTTGTTCCAGAAAACAAGCCGATCTCTAAGCTGTTAAGGGAGTTTCAGCAGCAAAAAGTCCAGATAGCGATGGTGGTGGACGAATACGGCGGCGTAAGTGGCCTCTGTACGACTGAGGACTTGCTGGAAGAGATCGTGGGCGAGATCCAGGAAAACTACGAGGCCGACGAGGCGCCGTTCCGCGTTTTGGAGCCAGGGGTCGTTGAAGCGCTGGGGAGGGCCTCGGTTTACGACGTCGCGGAGGCTCTTGGCGTCGAGTTGCAAAAGGGCAGCTATGATTCCGTGGCCGGATGGCTCATTACCGCGCTCGGCTCGATACCGAAGAACGGCGAGCGCGCGACGGTAGAGGGGCTGGAGGTGGAGGTGCTCTCTGCCGACAAAAAGCGCGTGCACCGGGTCAGAGTAGCGCGTCCCTTGGAAAAAACTGTCACGGAGTGACGGAGTTACGGGGTATCGGAGCCACGGCGTAACGGAGTGACGGCGTTACGGAGTATCGGAGTACAAGAATAGTACAGCTAACGCCGACACGCCGACACACCGATACCGCATTCAGGCGCGGGAAGATTTACCACCAAGCCACCAAGACACCAAGGGAAGAATCACAGGGAGGACGGGGAGGTCAGGGAGGAAAG
>JAEMPZ010000107.1 GCA_022759065.1 Acidobacteriota bacterium
TTTTTAACGGCGCCGGCAAACAAGGGCTGAGGCCCATAATTGTGTGCGAGGCTTACGTTTGCCCCCATTCGCGCTTCGACCAGGATCCCGTCGGCGTGGACAACCGCAGGCCCTATTCCCACCTGATCCTGTTGTGCGAAAACGAAAAGGGCTACCACAACCTGTGCGAGCTTTCGACCAGGGCCTTTCTTGAAGGTTTTCAATACAAGCCCCGCATGGATAAGGAGCTGCTGCGCCAATACCACGAGGGGATCATAGCGCTCTCCGCCTGCCTCGGCGGTGAAATCCCCCGCTATCTGAGGCTGGGAAAGCCCGAGCTTGCCCTCCGTTCCGCCCTCGAGTACCGCGACATTTTCGGAGAGGGCAATTTTTTCCTCGAATTGCAGGACCACGGCATTGAAGAGCAAAAGAAAGTCAATGAAGGGCTCATCGAGATTCACAAGGAAACGTCCATCCCCCTCGTCGCGACCAACGACGTCCATTTTCTGGAGAGGGACGATTTCAAGGCTCACAACATCCTCCTTTGCATACAAACCAAGACCACTCGCGACGAGCGCGCCCGTTCGGGCAAAATGGCCTACACGCCCGACCATTACTTCAAGCGCCGCGCTGAAATGTGGGATCTCTTCGGCGACCACCCGGACGCGCTCCTGAACACCGCTGAAATAGCGAAAAGATGCCTCTTCAGCTTTGACACCCACTCGCGCCACTACCCCCAGTTTCGCGTGCCGGAGGGCGAGGGCGGGCTCAACGAATACTTTGAGCGCGTGGTAAGGGATGGATACCAGCGCAGGATCGAGCAGGGCCTGTTGAAAAACCGCCAGGCCCGCAAGAAAGAGGAATATGAACAGAGGCTGGAGCGAGAGCTTGGCCTGATCAAACAGATGGACCTCGCCGGATATTTTCTGGTGGTGTGGGATTTCATCAGGTACGCGAGGGAGCACGGCATTCCGGTCGGCCCGGGACGAGGCAGCGCGGCGGGCTCGTTCGTTTCATACTGCATGGGCATAACGAACTTGGATCCCTTGCGGTACGGGTTGCTTTTTGAGCGCTTTCTCAACCCGGACCGTATCTCGATGCCGGATATTGACATTGACTTCTGCATGCGCGGGCGCCAGGAGGTGATTTCCTACGTGACGCAAGTCTACGGCAGGCAAAACGTGGCGCAGGTAATCACCTTCGGCGAAATGAAGGCGAGGCTGGCGATACGCGACGTCGGCCGGGCGCTCGGAGTTCCTCTATCCAAAGTTGACAAAGTGGCAAAGATGGTGCCGAACGATCCCGGCTCCGCGGTAACCATCGAAGGCGCGCTAAAGCTCTCCCCGCAACTCAAGAAAATGTACGACGAGGACTCGCAGGTAAAGGAAGTCCTCGACATCGCCAAAAGCCTTGAGGGGTTGACCCGCCACGCCTCGACGCACGCCGCCGGCGTCGTCATCGCCCCAAAGCCGATCACCACTTTCCTGCCGCTGTACAAGCAGGCGGGGCCGAAGGGCGAAATAACCACGCAATACAGCAAGGAGGAGATCGAGGCGCTCGGCCTCTTGAAAATGGACTTCCTGGGGCTCAGGACGCTTACCATCATCCATGACGCGCTCGACCTCATTAGCACAAGCGGCGAAACGCCGCCGGACATAGAGGCGGTTCCCCTTGATGACAAGCTGACCCTGGAACTATTTCAGCGCGGCGAGACCGACGGCGTGTTCCAGTTTGAATCGAGCGGGATGAAGGACGTCCTGAGACGGCTGAAACCGAAGCGTTTCGAGGATCTGATCGTCCTCAACGCGCTGTACCGCCCAGGCCCTCTGGACGCGAACATGATTCCGCTTTACATAGCCAGGGCTCACGGCAAGGAGGCGGCGGATATCCCGATCAAAGAGGTGGCGCCGATCCTCGAGGAGACGCTGGGGGTCATAGTTTACCAGGAACAGGTAATGATGATCGCCCACAAGCTCGCCGATTTCACGATGGGCCAGGCGGACACGTTGCGCAAGGCCATTTCGAAGAAGGACGCGGCGGGGATGGAACGGCAGAAAGCGGCCTTCGTCGAGGGTTGCAAGAAACATGGGGTCAGCAAGGAAAAGGCCGAGGAGCTCTTCAAGAACATCGAGACTTTCGGGCGGTATGGTTTCAACAAGTCGCATTCCGCCGCATATGCCCTGGTCGCATTTCAGACGGCATACCTCAAGGCGCACCATCCGGCGGCCTTCATGGCGGCGACGCTGTCGGCATGGGCGGAGAACACCGATGAGATCCTGAAGTACATGAACTCGTGCCGCGAAATGGGCATAGCGCTGCTTCCCCCCGACGTGAACAGGAGCGGGGTAAGCTTTGTCCTGGAAGGAAAGGCCATCAGGTACGGCCTTTCGGCGATAAAAAACGTCGGCCAGAGCTCAGTCGAGGCGATCCTGGAGGCGAGAAAAAGGGTTGGCAAGTTCAATGACCTTTTCCATTTCTGTGCCGAGGTTGACCGGTCTCAGTTGAACCGCAGGGTCTTGGAAAATCTTGTTCAGGCCGGCGCGCTCGATTGTTTTGGGGCGCCGAGGTGGGACCTTTTCGCTTCCCTGGACTCCGCCGTGGCTTACGGAAGCCGCATTCAGGAAGACCGCCACAAAGGGCAGGCCGCCCTTTTCGGCGCCGAGGAAGACAATGGGCCGGCGTCCTACGAAAAGGGAGAGCGTTGGAACGAACCCGACCTTTACAGACGCGAGAAGGAGAGCCTTGGCTTCTACCTGACTGGCCATCCGCTAATGGAGAAAGAGCATATCCTGAGGCGCTACACGACCCATTCCATCAAGGAAGTGGCCAACCTCGCGGAATCGTCCGACGTAGCGGTTGGCGGGGTTGTGGCCAACATCAAACAGACCAAGGCCAAGGGCAAGAGCAACATGTACGCCGTGGTGAGGCTTGAGGACATGGAAGGCCACGTTGACGCCCTGCTCTTCAACGAGGTGTATAATAAGTTTATCGCGAAGGTGGCGAAGGATGACGTGGTAGTGGTCGTGGGCCACGCGTCGGTTGAAGAGGACAGGATCAGATTGATAGCGAGCTCGGTCGTGCCGTTGGGCGACGCCGAGAAGGAGCTCGAACAAAAGACCACGGGCGTCCTTTTGAAAGTGCCCGCGACGCTTTGCGACGAGGAGTGGCTTTCGGAGATGGAGAAGATCCTGCACCGGCACAAGGGTTCGGTGCCTGTTTTGATGGACGTCGTGCGCGAGGGAGAATCTGTGACCAGGGTGGCCTTGCCGCAAAGTTGCCGAGTCAATACAGGCAAGTCCCTGCTGCCCGCCCTTGAAAGCTTTCTCGGCAAAGACAGGGTCAGGTTTCTTTTCAGGGCAGCCAACAACGGCTCATCAGCGGAGACAAGGCGATGAATGATCCGAGAGATTTTGAACGCCCCCTCCAGGAATTGGAGGAACAGATAGAGAACGTCCGGCTGTTTGCCGACGAGGCCAGGCGCGAGAAGGAGATGGCGGCGCTCCAGAAGAAACTGAACAAGCTTCGCAAGGAGGTCTTCTCAAAGCTCACGCCGTGGCAGGTCGTCCAGTTGGCAAGGCACCCGAAACGGCCGCACACGGCCGATTACATCGAGGCCCTGTTCACCGGGTTCACCGAAGTGCATGGCGATAGAAGGTTCGCGGACGACCCTGCCATCATCGCCGGCTTCGCCCGTTTCGGCGGCGCTCCCGTCTGCGTCATCGGCCACCAGAAGGGGAGGGACACGAAGCAGAAGATCTACCGCAATTTCGGAATGCCTCGGCCGGAGGGATATCGCAAGGCCTTGAGGGTCATGCAGATGGCGGAAAAGTTCGGGCTGCCCATCCTGACCTTGATTGATACTCCCGGCGCCTACCCTGGCATGGATGCGGAAGAGAGAGGGCAGGCGGAAGCTATCGCCACGAACCTGAAGGAGATGGCCAGGCTTAGAACGCCTGTCATAGCAACCGTGACCGGCGAGGGAGGAAGCGGGGGCGCGCTGGCGCTCGGCATAGGCGACAAAATCAACATGCTTGAGCATAGCATTTACTCGGTTATTTCGCCCGAAGGTTGCGCCGCGATTCTTTGGAAAGACGCCACGCGAGCAGAGGAGGCGGCGGCCGCGCTGAAGCTCACCGCCAAGGATCTTTTGGCTCTTGGCCTCGTGGACTTGGTGATCCCTGAACCTTTGGGCGGCGCCCACGCGGATCCCCAGGCGGTTTTCAAAGCGGTCGGGGAGACGCTCTCTGCCGAGCTGGAGGAGCTGTCGAAGCTCAGCCCGGAGGAGCTGTTTGACCGCAGGTACAACAAGTTCCGCGCATACGGGGCCTTTACGGAGCAATCCTCTTGACTTGTTTCTCAGGCTGCTCTATCGTAGCCACCGGAGCGGGAGAGAATGGGAATTTACCAGATTCAGCTCGAACATCAGTGGCGGCCGGCCTACGCGGTGATAGAAGGCGTCGCGGTGGCCAAGCGCGCCCCCTGCATCGTCCGCCAAGAAAACGGCGAGTGCTTCGGGGAGGTCGTGCAGGACCGAGAGGGGAGCGTTCCCTGTTTGCAAGCCTTTCAGAAGCTCGCCTTCATAAGGCTTGCGACCAAGGAGGATATCGAGCGGCGCGAAAAGCAGCGCCTGGTTGAAAACGACGCCTTTAACTTCTGCCGCGAACAAGCCACGGAACTCAAGCTGGCGATGAAGCTGGTTCGGGTGATTTTCCCGTTTGACGAGCAGAAGCTTGTCTTCGTCTACACGGCGGAGAACAAGGTGGACTTCAGGGAACTCGTCCGCGTCCTGGCGCGCCGTTTTCAGATTCGCGTGGAGATGCGCCAGATAGGCGTTCGGGATGAAGCGAGGATGAGAGGTGGGTTTGGCCACTGCGGCCAGCCTCTATGCTGCGCCCGTTTCTTGAGGCAGTTCGCGCCCGTGACGATTCGCATGGCGAAGGACCAGGGGTTGAGCCTCAACCCGGCCAAGATTTCGGGGCTGTGCGGGCGCCTCATGTGCTGCCTGCGCTACGAAGCGCCATCAAATAAACCTGAAAACCATTCCTCCGGGGACGAGTAATCTCCCCTTTGCCAGGAGCCCGAGATGCCAGACCGCAAGCTTATACGCCCAGCGCTGCGCGATTACAAGGAAAGAGACCACCACCGTGATGCCACGGACAGCCGGGTGGCCGCGAGGGATGCCTATGGCGACTCCGCGCCGTCCTCTCCGGGCCTCGTGGGCCCAAGGCGCAAGCAGGTTCCGCCGGAGCAGACCAACGCCGAGAACTTCTACTACCTCAAGCAGATGGGCGCGAAAACCCCCGTCGTTGTCTTGCTCAACGACGGCGAGGAGCTGCACGGCTGGATCGAATGGTATGACAAAGAATGCATAAAGGTGCACTGTTTCAACGAAATGAACATGCTCGTTTACAAGCACTCGATCAAGTATATCTACAAGGAGCGGCAGTCATGACTTCTCCGAGAGTTTTAGTTACCGTGGGTGATCCTGGCGGCACGGGGCCTGAAATAGTAGCCGCCCTTCTTGAAGATGAGGCGCTTCGCGAGCGGTTTTCCATCACCGTTCTTGGCCCCAGGCGTTCCGTCGCCAAAATTCCAGATGGGGTTCAGTGGGACGACGTTGACCTGCCGGCGCTGACTTTTCACCGGCGGCCTCACCCCGACAACGGCCGCGTCACGCTTCTGGAACTTGAGGAAGCCTGCCGCCGGATGCGCGAAGGGGCAGCAGACCTCCTCGTGACAGGCCCCGCCTCTAAAGAGGCGATCCGCCGCTGCGGCGTCCCCTTCACGGGCCATACCGAGTATCTCGGCCGCGCCTTTGAGTCCACGCCCTACATGGTCTTTCTTACCGGCAAGATGGTGGTCGCCCTGTTTACTACGCACCTTCCCTTGGCGGAAGTCCCAGCCGCGTTGAGCCAGGAGAAGCTGGTGGCATACGTCGAAGGACTTTCCCGCGCATGGGCGCTCCAGTTCAAGGCAAAACCAACATTTCTTGTCGCGGGGCTCAACCCGCATGCCGGGGAAGGCGGGTTGGCCGGGTGCGAAGAGCGCGAAATCATCGAGCCAGCCGTCGTGGAACTGTTGGGCAAGGGAATCGAGGTTTCGGGCCCCATCCCCGCCGACAGCCTCTTTTTGCGTGTTCCATCAAGCGGCGAGGACATCATAGCAGTGGCGCTCTATCATGACCAGGGAATGATCCCGGCGAAGCTCATGAGCAACGGGTATGCCGTGAACTGCACGCTTGGGCTTCCATTTTTGAGGACTTCGCCAGACCACGGTCCGGCCTTCGACATAGCCGGCACGGGGAAGGCCGATCCTGAAAGCTTTCGCCGCGCGATCATCCAGGGCGCGGCGTTGTGGGAACGGGTCCGCTGATGCTCGATTTAAACAGGATTCGCAACCAGCCGGAGGAAGTCGCGCGGGGGCTTGCGCGCAAGGGCGTGCCCGCAGAGGCCGTCGAACGGCTGGTGGCCAGTGATGCTGCTTGGCGGAAAGCCATCGCCGAGAGCGACCGCCTCAAGGCGCTGCGTAATGACCTGAGCCGCAAGATTGGGGCGCGGAAAAAGGCCGGGGAAGAGACGGAGGCCGCCCAGGCCGAGGTGCGAGAGATAGGGGAGCGCCTCAAGCAGTTGGAGCAAGAGGCGTTGGAATCAGAGCAGCTTCTGCGCCGGCTGATGCTGGAGACGCCGAACATCCCGTCGCCGTCGGTGCCGGACGGCCCCGATGAATCGTGCAACAGGGTCGAGAAGGTCTGGGGAGTCCCGCCCTCATTCTCGTTCGAGCCGAAAGCCCACGACGAGTTGGGCGTGGCTCTTGGCATTCTCGACTTCGAGCGCGCCGCCAAAATGTCCGGCGCGCGGTTTGTCGTTTACGTTGGCGCCGGAGCAGCGCTTGAAAGAGCGCTCATCAGCTTCATGCTGGACCTTCACACGACGGCGCACGGTTATACCGAGGTATTGCCTCCCTACCTCGTCAAGGCCCACGCGCTCGAGGGCACAGGCAACCTGCCAAAGTTCGAGGCGGACCTGTTCAAGGTTGACGGCGGCGCCTTCTACCTGATCCCTACGGCAGAGGTGCCGGTTACCAACCTTCACCGCGACGAAATACTCGAAGAAAAGCCGCTCCCGATCAGCTATTGCGCTTTCACTCCATGCTTTCGCTCCGAAGCCGGCTCTTACGGCAAGGACACGAAGGGCATGATACGCCAGCACCAGTTTCATAAGGTCGAGCTGGTCAAGTACTCGAAGCCGGAGGATTCGTATCAGGAACTGGAAAAGCTCACTTCGGACGCTGAATCGGTGCTGGAGGCGCTTGGGCTCTGCTACCGCCGAGTGACGCTCTGCGCCGGCGACATGTCATTCTCGTCGGCGAAGACCTACGACCTGGAGGTTTGGCTGCCCTCCCAGAAGCGCTTCAGGGAGATAAGCTCCTGTTCCAACTTCGAGGATTTCCAGGCGAGGCGGGCCAATATACGCTACCGTCCCGAAGGCGGCGGCAAGCCGAGGTTTGTTCACACGCTGAACGGCTCCGGCCTGGCGGTGGGGCGTACCGTGGTCGCGATTCTCGAAAACTACCAGCAAGCCGATGGTTCAATCGTCATCCCCGAGCCGTTGCGCCCATACATGCGCGGCCAGGCGCTCATCACGGCGCGCTGACTACGGCAAAATAGCGCGGAAAAGCAGCGCGAAGGAGGCGCCCAGGAGCGCCGAGACCGGCAGCGTGAGAACCCAGGCCTGGACGATTTGGCGGACGATATTCCAGCGGACGCCATTGAGGCTCTTGGCCGAACCGACTCCCATGATCGCCGAAGAGATTACGTGAGTCGTTGACACCGGTGCGCCGAATGCGGTCGCGGCGAAAATCACGGCCGCGCCGCTTGTTTCCGCCGCGAAGCCGTGAACCGGCTGCATAACCAACAGGTTTCGGCCGACGGTCTTGATGATGCGCCATCCGCCGGCGGCGGTCCCTAAAGCCATGGCCGTGGCGCAGATCAGGATGACCCAGAATGGAACGTCAAAACTGGGCAGAAACCCAGCGCTTGCCAGCGCCATCGTTATTACGCCCATGGTTTTCTGGGTGTCGTTACCCCCGTGAGAGAGCGCCATGGAAGCCGCGGAGAAAATCTGGATCACCTTGAAGGAGCGCGTCAGCTTGCCCGGTGCGGTGTGCCTGAAGAGCCACATGAGAGAGACCATAAACATATGGCCCACAACTAGGCCTAGAAAAGGCGAAATCAACAGCGCCAAGCCTATCTTTTCAAGGCCCCTTATTTCAAAGACCCTGGTTCCATTCTCGGCAATGACGGCGCCAACTATTCCGCCAATGAGGGCGTGCGAAGAGCTGCACGGCAACCCCTGCCACCACGTGATGATGTCCCAGACGATCGCCCCTAAAAGCGCCGCCCAGATCACCTTGAGGCTTATGGCGCTCGGGTCAACTATTCCCTTCCCAATCGTTGTGGCGACGGCGGAATTCATGAAGGCGCCAAGAAAATTGAGCGAGGCGGCCATGAATATTGCCATCGGAACGGAGAGGGCGCCCGTGAGCACCGTCGTGGCAATGGAGTTGGCCGTGTCGTGAAAACCGTTCACGTAGTCAAAAAGCAGGGCCGTCAGGACGATGGCTCCCAAGAGCCACCAGGAACTAGCCATTCTTCACCACGATGGTCTCGATGATGTTTGCGACATCCTCGCACTTGTCCATGCAGGATTCCATGCGGGCGTAAATCTCCTTCAGCTTGATCAGATTGATCGGGTCCTTTTCTTTCTCGAAGAGATCCGCGATCGCCTTGTGGGATAGGTCATCGGCCATGTTCTCAAGGCGCTTGATCTCGTGGCAGAAGGGCATGAGCTTGCCGAGGTGCGTCAATTCGTGGATCGCCTGTTGAATCTGCAGAACAGCCTGGTATAAGAGGTCGGAAAACTGGCGCATCTCCTCCGTCGTTTCCTTGATCTTGAAGAGTTCGCACCGGACGGCGAGCGCTTCCACGTAATCAAGGATGTCGTCAAGAGTCTCGTTGAGCCTGAGGATGTCCTCGCGGTCAATCGGCGTCACGAACGAGCGGTTGAGCGCCTCGAACATCCGGTGGGTGTTTTCGTCACCGCGGCGCTCTATGGCCTTGAGGTGGCGCGCCTTCTGCTCGATGTCGGTGTAGTCATCCAAAAGGTCCTTTAACGCCTTGACGCCTTCCACCACCACGTCTACCGATTGTTCGAACATCGTGAAGAAACGTTCCTCGCGCGGGGCAAGGGAGAACCGCATGGCCGCTGACCCTCCATTCTTTGGTAGAGCTTAGATCCCCCTTCCGGGCTGTGCACGTTCAGCACAGAATGGGAAAATAGCACAGGAAGGGCAAAAAAACAAGGTTGACGTTGAAGCTCGCATCCGGTAGAATCGGCGCTGGAGTCTGGGTCTCCGTCGCGGAGGCACCAATCCCGCCATCGCATTGAGACGGTGGCCGCTAATGGTGATGGTTACGTGGTTTGACGCAAATGTTTTTTCGGCTGATAAGGGATTGGTGGCCATCGAGCCGAAGGCGAAGAGGGCACCCAAGGGTGGGGGTCCCTCCGTCTGG
>JAEMPZ010000222.1 GCA_022759065.1 Acidobacteriota bacterium
CGTAAGCGTTCTGAAGCGCCCCGCCCGACGGATTGTGGACCGTTCCGGTCACCGTCGTGCCTGCGGTAAGGGCGAAGTCCTGCGTCAGGTTGCCGGTCCCCGAAACCAGCGTCCCAGTGCCAGCAAGGTTCGCCGATAGTGGAGGCAGAAGGATTATCATGAAGTTGGTGCCCGACCCAGGCCAGTAGAGGGTGTAATGGCCAGAAGAATCGGTCTTGGCGCAATAATAGAAGCCCACGCCATGGCCGCAATTGCCCTCGGCCAGGAGAGCAACACCTACGTCGGGGACGACAGTTCCAGAAGAAGTCACTTGGCCAGTAATGGTGTTTGAGCCAGGGCTGAAAGTAGTCGTGTTAACGTTAAGCGGGTAGCCGGCCGAGCTTACGGAGTCCACCACGACGAACATATTGCCTGTCACCGCAGTCGCCGGGACTTGGCAGAGGATTATCCCCCGGCCCTTGGAGACGTAAACGTTTGGAGAGGCCACCGTTCCCCCCCCGCTCTTGGCGAAAAGGACGCTTGTCGTCGTTCCGTCGAAGTTCTCGCCCTCTATGCCTATCCACCCGTTGACTTGGCCTTTGTTATTGTTCGCATCCATCCCGATGTCGCGGATGACAGGCGTCGCCGTTGCCCAAAACGTCACTGAGAGGACAAACGCGGCGCAAGCGACGAATCCCTTTTTTGCCGTCCCGTACAGAAAAATATTTTTATAGCTCATCTCCATGACCTCCCACCATAATATAACATAGGCTGAACAGGCATGCTTTGCAACCGGGCCATTCTGGCGCGGGGCTCTGCTAAATTAATGTAGCGATTCAAGGTCAATCACTGTGATTTCAGGCGGGGCGCCGAAGCGGACAGGCGGGCCCCAAGTGCCTGTCCCTCTGCTAACGTAAATCTCGCCTCCTTCGGGAATCGTTGCCAAGCCGCGCCAAAAAGGGTACGAAAGCCTTGCAACGAAGTTGAATGGAAATATCTGGCCGCCGTGAACGTGGCCTGAGAGCTGCAAGTCAAAGCGCCCAGCGGCGCCCTCCTTGATGACAGGCTGATGTTTCAGAAGGATTATGAAGTTGGAGGGATCGGCAGCGGCCAGGATCGGCCTCTCGTCCGGTGCTCCTTGGCCATTATTGAGGTGAGAACCGGCTGGATCGTCAACTCCAACCACCGTTAACCAATTTCCAACGCGGGCTTGCTCCTGGCGCAAGACGGTGAAACCCGCCTTTCTGGTAAATTCGAGCGATTTCTGGATGCCGGCATAGAATTCATGGTTGCCCGTCACGGCGAACTTTCCGACGCGCGCCGGCAAAGCGGCCAGGCGGTCCGACAGCCCGTCAAGCTCCGACACGTCGCCGTCAACCAAGTCTCCTGTTGAAACAAGGAGGTCCGGGAGCGATGCCTGCACTGCCGAAGCCATGCGGCCCATCAACCCACGCCGCAAAATCAGCCCGAAATGGACGTCGCTGATCTGGACGATGCGAAAGCGGCCTACCTCCCTTGGAACCTTGGCGCTCCGGATTACGATGTGCTCCGTGCGAATCGCCCTGGCCTCAAAGAAGCCATAAACATTACCCAAAAGGCTGATCGTGAGAGCCACGAAAAATGAGAGTCTCACGCTTGGAGCAAAGCGCGCAACCTGCTCGCCGAAGGCCAAGCCCGCGAGCGTCCCTGTCCCGCGCAAGAGATCAAATGCCACGGAGGCGCAGATAAAGAGGAAGAGAAACCCAAGCCAACACCAACCGATCCACGCCATCACCCGCGCAATGCCAACAAGGTTCGCGCGTTCGCACATGCGCATGAGCACTGGCGCAAGGATCATCAGGAGAAGCCAGCCGCCAAGCAGCATCGTTCCCTTGGCGCCCAGAGACAGCGCCGCCCTCGCCCGCCAGAGGAGGTAGCCGTTCATAGAGCCGTAAATGGCAAGGTAGAAGACAAGAAAGGCGGTCATTGCAACCCCCTTCAGGAACGAGCCTGGGATAATGGATGGTTAAGGGGTAAAGGGTAAAGGGTGAAGAAGTAAAGGGGTAAAGGGGTAAAGGGTAAAGGAGCACATCTCTGCACGCTTCACTCCTAACCCTTCACTCTTCACGCTTCACGCTTCACTCTTTTTACGCTTGACCTTCTTCTCACTGTCTGCTAAACGACGGTGCAGCGCTCTATGACGACGTCCTTGAGAGGCTTGTCTCCCGGCCCTTTGGCGCATTTAGCGATCGCCTCTACGACGTCCATTCCATGGACAACTTCCCCGAAAATCGTGTGCTTGCCGTTTAGCCACGCCGTGGGCGCCAGAGTAATGAAAAACTGGCTGCCGTTGGTGCAGGGGCCGGCGTTAGCCATCGCCAAAAGTCCCTTTCGGTCGAAGCATAGCGAGGGATGAGTCTCGTCCTCGAAGTTCTTCCCCCAGATGGATTTGCCGCCTCGGCCTGTTCCTGTTGGGTCTCCGCCTTGTATCATGAACCCCTCAATCACGCGGTGGAAAATAACCTTGTCGTAATAGCCGTCCTTGGCGTGCTTGGAGAAGTTCTCGCACGCCTTTGGCGCTTTGTCAGGGAAAAGCTTCAACGTTATGTCGCCGTTGTTCGTGTGCAGCGTGACCTGGGACATTTGGCCTCCTTACTCTTCCGCCGGAGTGATCCGGGCGCGGCCCAAACTCTTAGACCGGTAAAGCGCCTCGTCGGCTGTTTTGAGAAGCGCTTCGAGGTCCGTGTGGCGCACCATCTTTGTGACCAGTCCGCCGCTTATAGTGACGCGGCCCCCAGCCATTTCCGGGGCCTCAATCGCGGCAATGCCCTTCTCAATTCGCTCGGCCACCCTGAGCGCGGCGCGCAGGTCGGTCTGCGGAAAGAGCACGACGAATTCATCTCCGCCGTAGCGGCCGAAGATGTCGTAGTCTCTAAGGCTGGAGGCAACCGCGCGGCAGAGAGCCACAAGCACTTCGTCGCCAACCTGGTGGCCGAAGGTATCGTTGATCTCTTTGAATCGGTCAACGTCGAAGAGAAGCAAGGAAAGCTGCAACCCGAGGCGGGCGCTTCGTTCGAACTCCTTGCGCGCCAGCTCCAGAAAATGGCGGCGGTTATAAATTTTGGTGAGGCCGTCGGTCGTGGAAAGCTCCAGCAGCAAAGCGTTTTTCTGCCGGAGCTCGTCTTGAAGCGTCTTGATTTTTAGGTGAACCTTCACGCGCGCCAGCAGCTCGCCCGCGTGAAAAGGCTTGGTGATGTAGTCGCTGGCGCCTGAGGAGAGAACTTTGATCTTCTGGTCAACGTCTCCTATGGCCGTGAGCATGATGACAGGCACCTCGGCCAGTTCGGGGCGGCTGCCCACGAGCTGGAGGAACTTTAGCCCGTCGAATTCAGGCATCACCAGGTCGCAAAGCACCAAATCGGCGGCCTTGTCCAGGAGGGAGCGGAAACCTTCAAGGCCGTTTGATGCTTCGCGGCACGTGACGCCGATGCCTTCGCTTTCCAGCGCCTCCTTGATTTCGCGCCGTATGGCTGGAGAATCGTCAACTATGAGAACCCTGCGTTCTTTGGGCATGTCCATGTGGTGTCACTCCAACTCAAGGCGCCGTCCTTGCGGCGCAGGTATCAACTATATGTCAACCAGCACCCTTTCGCAACGGCGGGCTGCCGCCCCAACTCCGCGCTTGACAAAGGGCGTCTCAGGGCATATAATCATGTCTTGAGGTGGTTGAATGGTCAGCCAGACGACAAGATACGCGCTGCAGATACTTGGATACCTCGCGGACCATGGTGGCGGGCTTGTCAGCGGCGACGAGATTGCGCGGCAGACCAACATTCCGGCAAACTACCTTTCCAAAATCCTGAACCAGTTGAGGAAGGCCGGCTTCGTGGAGTCGCAAAAGGGCTGGGGGGGAGGGTTCGCGCTCAAGCCGGGCGCCTCGCTCCGTCCGATTGGCGACGTGCTCGAAACTTTCGAGGGAAGCGGCCCCAATGGAATTGACGAATGCGTGTTCGGCCTGCCACGCTGTGATGAACAGAACCCATGCCCCCTCCATTCCCACTGGGCGAAAATCAGGGACTCTTACGCCAAGATGCTCCAGGGCACGACGATAGCCAAACTCAAGCGCCAGGGGAGCAAAATGGGCCGCAACTCGGCGCGATAATTTTTTTTGCCGCACTCAGGGCATATATGGATGTCTTGAGCGGTTACAGGTAACGTGGGGCGACGCGGCATCCAGCCAGCCCCGCATTTAGGTGAAAGGAGAGAACATGACCAAGGCCATTGAAACGCTTATGAACGAACACCGGCTCATCGAGCAGGTGCTGGGCTCGCTGGAAACGTACATTGAATCCGTGGAGGCTGGCAAAGAAGCGCCCCGCGAGGCCCTTCGCGGCTACGCGGAATTCTTCTCGAACTTCGCGGACAAGTGCCACCACGGAAAAGAGGAGGACCAGCTCTTCGCGCTGATGGCCAAGAACGGCTTCCCCACGGAGTACGGCCCAATCGCCGTGATGCTTTCCGACCACGCGGAGGGAAGAAGCAGCGTAAAGGCTTTGGCCGCGATAGCAAGCGGCTCCGGCCCTTTGAGCGCAAAAGAGAGATCGGACGCGGCCGGCTTGGCGAGGAACTACATCGCCCTGTTGCGCTCCCATATCCTGAAGGAGGACAATATCCTCTACCCGATGGCGTTGCAGGCGATCAAAGGAGAACAGATGGACGAGCTGGCCGCCGAGTTCGAAGCCTTTGAAAAGAAGGTCATGGGCGAAGGCGCGCACGAGCGCTTTCACGCGCTGGCCGAGGAGCTAATCGCCGCCTACCCGCCGGATCCAGTCAAGATGTCAGCAACATCAGCGTGCGTGGGCTGCTCCGGCCACGCTTGATTACACGCACAAGCGAAAAAACCTTGTTGCAGAGGAGAGTGCCATGAGTGAAGGGATGACGGATCGGAAGCAATTGTCAAAGGGATGGATGTACGGCGCCCTGGGCGTCATGGCGGTTGGTTTTTCGCTGTTGATATTCATGACTGTAATGGCCTACAAGAAGGCGCCTCCGATTCCCGCGAAAATAACGGACGAGGCGGGCCTGGTCCTGGCCACGGGCGATCAGATTGCTGAGGGACAAGGGGTTTTCTTCAAGTACGGCCTGATGGAACACGGCACGCTATGGGGACATGGCGCCTACCTCGGTCCTGATTACACCGCCTCATATCTTCACAGGGAAGCGGAGATATGCAGGGAAGCCGAATCTCGATCCCGCTTCGGCAAGCCCTTCGCCGAGCTTTCCCCGGAAGAGCAAACCGGCGTCAGCGGCGCGGTCAAGAAATCGCTCAAAGAGAACCGCTACGACGTAAACAGCGGCGTGCTGGTTTTCACCGGCGGCGAGGCGGAAAGCCTCAAGACCCAGGAGCGGGAGTGGTCCGATTACTTCGCCAAGGGCGCGCCCGGCCTACCCCCCGGATACGTCAAGCACCCGGAAGAAATAAAGGCTCTGACAGCCTACCTGGCATGGGCTTCGTGGGCGGCGAGCGCCAACCGTCCCGGCCGAACCTACTCTTATACAAACAACTGGCCCTACGAGCCGATCGCCGGCAACGGGCCGTCCTCCCAGGCCTACCTCTGGAGCGCCCTTAGCCTCGTATTTCTTCTCGGGGGGCTCGGCTTGATGCTCTTCTTTTTCGGCAAGTTCAATTACCTTGGATGGAAGGGCGATGAAGCTGAGACGCCGGCCAAGATGGCTCCTCCAGCTTTCTCCCTTACCCCAAGCCAGCGCGCCTCCGGGCTCTACTTTCTCGTGGTAGCCGCGCTTTTCCTGCTGCAAGTGCTTATGGGAGGCGCCCTCGCGCACTACAAGATTGAACCCAACGGGTTCTACGGTTTCGACCTCGCCAAGTACTTCCCCTGGACTCTTCTCAGGACGTGGCACCTGCAACTGGCCATTTTCTGGATCGCCACATCCTGGGTCGGGGGAGGCCTCTTTCTTGCCCCGATAATTGGCGGCAAGGAGCCGAAGGGGCAGAAGTACGGAGTATACGCACTTCTTGGCGCTCTCGCTGTCGTCGTCTTTGGCAGCATGGCCGGTGAATGGCTGGGGCTTAATGACAAGCTCGGGAGCCTCTGGTTCTGGTTCGGCCACCAGGGCTCGGAGTACATTGATCTCGGCCGTTTCTGGCAGGTTCTGCTTGCTGCCGGGCTCGTGCTCTGGCTGATTCTCATGTTCCGCGCCCTGAAGCCAGCCCTCTCGGACCCGAAGAAAAAGGAGTTCTCGATCCTTTTTCTCCTTGCCTGCGCCGCTATAGTCGTTTTCTACCTTCCGGCATTTCTTTGGACGGCGAAAACCAATTTCGCCGTCATTGACAACTGGAGGTTCTGGATCATCCACCTCTGGGTGGAAGGGTTTTTCGAGCTGTTCGCCACCGTGCTCGTGGCCGTCATGTTCACCCACATGGGCCTTGTCTCGCTTCGCTCCGCCACCAGGGTCATTTACCTCGACGCGATCCTCTATCTCGCTGGAGGCCTGGCCGGAACGGCGCACCACTGGTACTTCACGGGCGAGGAAACCGTGGCGATGGCTATCGGTGCATGCTTTTCGGCCCTCGAAGTCGTCCCCCTGACGCTTCTCACGCTGGATGCATGGGACTTTATCAAGCTTCAGAAAGCGCCATGCTCGGAGTGCGGAGAGCCCCTCGCCCACAAGCAGAAGTGGGCCATTTACTTCCTGATGGCCGTCGGTTTCTGGAACTTCGTGGGAGCCGGGATATTTGGGTTCCTCATCAATCTGCCGATCGTCTCCTATTTCGAAATGGGGACGACCCTCACACCCAACCACGGCCACGCCGCGATGTTCGGCGTCTTCGGAATGCTGGCGCTTGCAGTATCCCTCTACGCCCTGCGCGCCATGGTTTCGGACGAGGACTGGGCCTCAATCGAAAAGTACTTCAAGACCAGCTTCTGGGGGCTAAACATAGGCCTGGCCCTGATGATTATTCTCAACCTCTTCCCCGCGGGCGTCGTCCAGCTTTACGATGTCGTGCAAAACGGCTACGCCCATGCGAGAAGCCTGGAGTTCACGCAACACGGTTTCTTTCACGAGAGCGAATGGGTTCGAATCATAGGCGACATGACATTCATCCTGTTCGGCGCGTTGCCGTTCGCCGCGGGCGTGGTAAAATTAGTAACCATGCGGCGCAAGGCGCCCCAATCCGGCCATGAAAGCGCATAGGAGCACGCAATGACAGATGCACTGATTACAGCGAATTCCTGCCGGAGGCGGAAGAGCTGCTGCCCGGCGTCACCGCCGGCGTCGTGAAAGCGCCAGAGAACCAGTGGCTAAAGGGGCTTTCGCAGGAAGACCGCGACAAGGTGAAGGAGTACTACCAGAAGAGGTACGGCGAATAGGAGGAGGAGAGATGAAAAGAAACCGGACCATGTTTTTACTGGCCTTTCTGCTTTCGTGTTTCTGCCTCGCATTCTGGGCCGGGCAGACCCCGGATTGCGTCGCCTGCCACGCGCAAAAAGGCATAACGGGCAGCGCCATCCGCGACTGGAAACTAAGCAAGCACGCGGCAAACGGAGTTTCCTGCGCGGAATGCCATTTGACTGGCGATCCTTCCCGCAGGGCCAGCAACTGCGATGTGCCTGGGGTGATGAGGGCCGTCTCCGCCAAAGCATGTTCACAGTGCCACTCGGAACAAGCGGACCAGTTCGCCCACAGCAAGCACGCCGCAGCGTGGGTCGCAATGGCGGCCATGCCAACGACAAATAGCCAGCCCAAAGAGCTGATGGACGGGATGAAAGGCTGCGGAGGCTGCCACCGTGTCGGTTATGACGGCGGCCGGTGCGATTCCTGCCACACGCGCCACTTGTTTTCCGCCGCCGAAGCGCGAAGGCCGGAAGCCTGCGGTACCTGCCACATGGGCTTCGATCATCCGCAGTGGGAAATGTACATGAATTCAAAGCACGGTATGATCTACCGCGAAAACGGCCAAAGCTGGAACTGGAACCAGCCTCTTGCAGAATGGTTCAAGGATCCTCAGAATGCAGATGGCTCCACCCCTCGCACCCCCACCTGCGCCTTCTGCCATATGCCTAATGGAGACCACGGAGTGAAAACGGCTTGGGGCTTCCTTGCCCTGAGGCTTCCGGAGGACGACCCCGCGTGGATGGAGGACCGCGCCACCATCCTTCAGGCGCTTGGCGTGCTCGACAAGGACGGCAAACCAACAGCCCGCCTGGATGTGGTCAAAGCGGGCGACGTAGCGCGCCTATCCAAGGAAGCATGGCAGAATCAGCGGGACCGGATGCTCGGACAATGCTCCAAGTGCCACGCGCCTTCTTTCGCCCGGGCTGAGCTCGCAAAGGGTGACGAGATAATCAAGGCGGCGGACCACCTTATGGCCCAGGCTATTCGAGAGGTTAACGGCCTATACAAGGATGGCGTTTTGCCGGAGCCGAAGGATCGCCCATTCAGCGTGGACATTCTGCGTTTCTATGAGGTGGAGCATCCCATTGAGCAGAAGCTCTACGTCATGCTGATGGAGCACAGGATGCGCACGTTCCAGGGCGCTTTCCACATGAATCCTGACTACCAGCACTGGTACGGCTGGGCGGAAATGAAGCGGGACCTTTCGGAAATCAGGGCTGACGCGGCGGCGCTGCGAAAAGAGCATGCTGCTTCTGCCCCGAAGCCTGCCAAGACATTCTCGAAGGTCCCGGCAAAAACGGCAACGACGAAATGATATTAGGATAATAGTCCACAGGCGGCGGGAGTTCCGGCGACATTGCTGGGGCCCCGCCGCGTGACGCACAAGGGAAAATGACGCTCAGGACAACGCTGCGCCTTGCATGGTCGGAACACGGAACGTGGGCCATCTTCTTCATTTCATTTGGATTCGGCTCGCTAATCGCGTGGCCTCCGGGCCCGTTGACAGCCTGCACATTCGGCGGTCTTTGCGCGCTGGCCGCCGCAAAAGTGCTCTATCTTCCAGCCAGGTGGGGACGATCCGCCGCGGTTGAAACGGCTGGGGTGGCCCTATTGTCAGCTTCGGCGGCATTGGCCGTCCTGTCAACCCATCCGATGTCCGTGAAGGACGCCGCGCTCGCCGCCGGCGCCTCCTCGTCGCTCTTCCTTCCGGGCGTTGCGCGAGCCAAGCTTTTAAAGGGAGGATCGTCTTATCAGAGGGTTGCGCTGCTGGGGCTTGCCATCTGCGGAGCAACATTCCTCGTGGCCCTGGTTCGCTGGAGCATCACCGCCCCGTTTGGCGCCCTGGCCGCCCTTGCTTTCGCCGGGGATTTGCGAGCGGCAATTTTGACGCCTAAGACGACTACCCGCCACCTGGGATTTCTTCTCACCTTGAGAGGGGCTCTGGCCGCGATCATCCTGGCGCTCGCCTGGCGGCGTTTGGCGTAATATAAACCTGGGAGCCAGGCCCCACGCCAGCCCAGTTGCGAACAGGCAATTTTCGAAAAAAGGCTGAAAACAACTGGACAACCGCAGCTTATTGGAGGTATATTAACCGCATGGAGCTGGGAGCTGTTCTAATTTTTTTGAGAAACCTTGGGAGCC
>JAEMPZ010000028.1 GCA_022759065.1 Acidobacteriota bacterium
CGTCCTTGTAGGTGAGAAAATATTACGCCGCGGGAAGGCCGGGGTGGCCCGCGAAACGCCCGTACTGATTCCTGTCAACCCACGCCTGCGGGTGTTCGACGCGCCCGCCCACCGCGAAGCCCTTGGGATCGAAGGGAACCCCTCTTGCCAAAAGCTTCTTGAACAGAGCGCGCGACGAGTGGCCCACGGCTAAAAAAGCGGCGTCGCAGCACAGCCGCTCGTTTCCGACCAACAAGCACCAGCCTGCTCGCGCGTCCGGCAAGACCTCTTCCACCATGGCCTGACACCGAAACTGCACGCCGAGAGCCAGGAGCCTTTCGCGAATGGCGCCGACGCAGGCGCGTATGCCGTCCGTTCCGACGTGGGGATGGGCTTCCTCAAGAATGCGGGCGGGCGCCCCGGCTCTGACGAACTCCTCGAGGACAAGCCTGACCCTTGGATCTTTAAGGCGCGTGATAAGCTTTCCGTCGCTGAAAGTTCCAGCCCCGCCCTCCCCGAACTGGACGTTGGCCTCTTCACAGAACGTGCCTTCCCTCCAGAGGGCGCTGACGGCCAAGACCCGCTCTTTCAAAGGCGCGCCCTGCTCCAGCAAGACCACTTTAGCCCCAGAGGAGGCCAGGCGAAGGGCCGAAAATAGCCCCGCCGGGCCGCTGCCGACCACGGCCACCTTCTTTCCGCGAAGCCTGCTATCGGTCCGGGGAGAAGCAATAGGCGCGGGGGGAACCGGCCCTACCCGCCATCCCTTTGGAAATCGCGAAGGCCTTGAACCGAGGGAGACGTCCAGAGTGAAAACCCAGAAAAGGCCGCGCTCCTTATCGCGCGCGTCGAGCGAACGGCGAATTATCGTGATTGGGCCGATGGCCTCTATGCGGGCCGAAAGGCCGCGCGCCAGCGCGCGCCTGATCTCGTCTTCGCCGCTATTGCCAAGCGGGAGCCGCAGGCCCCAGACGCGAAATTGGTTCATGCGCCAGCCATCTACATTCATCCGGGTGCCTGGAAAATCGTGATTAGTGATCAGTGACTAGTGACTGGCAAGAGACGCGATATGTGGCGCTACGCATTTCTTTGAGCCCCCAATCACTATTCACAAGTCACCAGTCACTTTCTTCCTCCTCGCCTTACCGCGCGCTGTCAGCCTCGCCCATCGCCTTGAGGCCCGCGCTTATGAGAGTATCGCAATCCTCAAGCGCCGGGGCCTCGCAATAGACTCTGAGCGTTGGCTCGGTGCCCGATTGCCGGAAAAGAATCCACGAGCCATCCGAAAGGAAGAGCTTCGTCCCGTCGAGAGTGTCCACCGATTCGACGCGAAGATTGGCAAGCTTCTTCGGGGGCTTTTGGGCCAAAGCCGTCGCCTGGCGCATCCCCTTTTGGGGGGGCGATGGGAAATCCTTTCTCCTGAAGTGAAACTCGCCAAAGCGGGCGTAAAGCTCCTTGAGCAATTCAAGGCTGGTCTTGGAGCGCTTGACGATCATTTCAAGGATCAGAAGATTGATGAGGACGCCGTCACGCTCCGGCAGGTAGCCGTGAATGGTGATGCCGCCTGACTCCTCGCCGCCTATGAGCAGGTCCTGATCCTGCATCAACTCCGCGATGTACTTGAATCCAACCGGCTTGTTGACGTAAGGCAAGCCGAACGACTCGGCGATCCTTTTAAGGTAGAGAGTGTTGGCGTTGGTGGCCGCCAGGATTCCCGTTTGGCGGCGCTCTTCGATCAGGTAGAGGGCCAAGAGGGCGATCATTTCAAGAGGGGTGAAGAGCGAGCCGTCAGCGTGGATTCCCCCGGACCGGTCGCCGTCGCCGTCGGTCGCGAGGCCGATGTCCGCCTTGTTGTAAAGGACAGCGTCCCTCAAGACGTCCAGGTACTCTTCTTTCGGCTCCGGCGCCCTGCCACCGAAAAGGACGTCCCTGTCAGCTCGCAGGGTCTCGACGCGGCAGGTCTTGGAGTTAGCCCAGTGCTCGAGCAGTTTTCCGCCGACCCCGTTCATGGAGTCAGCAATGACGTGCAGCGAAGAGCGGCGGATGGCCTGGATGTCAACCAGAGACTCGATTAGCGCCTCGTAGCCCTCGTCAAGCGGCGTCTCGATAAGCTTCCCTGAGTTTCGCGCCTCGCGCAGCGAGATGGAACGCACCGGGTTTTTGCCCAATTGCGACTCGATCGCGCGGGTCGTTTCCGGGCTAGCGCTTCCTCCGTGGCCTTCCTTAATCTTGAAGCCGTTGTAGCGGTAGTTGTTGTGGCTTGCGGTAATGACCAGGCCAAGAGGAAGCTCGTTCTTGCGGACGAAATAGGAGACGTGAGGCGTGGGACAGGGTTCCGGGCTGAGGTACACGGTCACGCCGTTGCCGCAAAGCACCTCGGCCACGGCGCGGGCGAACTCGTCGGAAAAAAAGCGCCTGTCGAACCCTATGGCCACTTCCCGGCTCTCGCTCTTTTCCTCGAGGTAGTCGGCCACCGCCTGCGCCACCATCCTGATGTTGCCGAAGGTGAAATCCTCGGCGATGACTCCTCGCCAGCCGTCGGTCCCAAAGCGAATGGTCTCGTTCATAAGATGCCTCCGTTTGTAGAATCACTTCGCGAAAGTTCAAGCCTCTTTCTCGCGGCGCGCGCAAGCGTTTGGGAAGCCTGCTAGAGCTCGCCCTCGATCTCTCTCAGGTACAGCCTCGCCTCGTCGCCTTCGGGGTTCATCAAATCAAGAAGAGTGGCGAGATCCAGCGGGAGAATCCGCATTTCGCGCCGCTTTGCGCTGCCCGCCTTGGCAAACTTATCGGCGGCCAGCTCGTAGCGGGCGTCGGGATTCAGCGCGGCGAGCCTCTCCATGACCTCCTTCGCGCGGTTCCACCACCCCCTGGAGAGAAGCAAGTGCGCTTTTTGCAGGAGCGCGACTTCGCATTCCGGATACTCGGTGATGAATTCGTCCAACTCAGCCTCGGCCTCGGCAGCCCGCTCCAGGCGCAGGAGGGCCTGCACCTTGAGGTACCTGGGCGCGGCTCCTTCCTGCATCCCAAGCGCCTTCGCCGCAAGCTCAAGGGCGCGGGCCCAACGGCCCCTGGCCCCATGAGCGAATGCAAGCAGCACCAGCGCCTCTTGGTCAGCCGGGTCGGCTTGAGCCGCCTTGTCGAGGTGCTTCATCGCCTCCTCTGCATCCGACTGGCTGAGAAGAAGGATGGCCTCTGACAACCGCGCGCCCTTCGGCACGGCCTTGGCCTTCAGCGCCTCGTCAAGGCAGGAACGGGCCCTCTCCTTCTCCCCCGCGGCGAGATATAGCTGTCCGAGGATCGCGCAGAGCGGCGCGTTGGAAGGATCAAGGGCCAGCGCCTCTTCCAGTGCCTCAACGGCCTTTGGCGACTGCAGCCCGAGAAAGTAATCCTCCGCTCGGGTGAGCCTCTCCTCGAAGCGCCGCCTGTTCTTGCCCTTGAAAGCTTCTAGAATATCAGCTTTCATGGCAAGAAAGCGCTCCTTGCGGTTGATCTCAACCAGGTCGCGCCTGGTGCGTTCGCGCCAGCGGCGCTTGAATTCGGCCCCGTCCAATAGGCCGCGCTCCCTCAGCATGCCCGCAAGGACGCCTATGCCCGCGCGGCTAGCCATAACGTTTCTCTCGATGTAGTCCATTGCCTGCACGAGAATGTCAACGTCCTGCGACGAGCGGACCGCCTGCCTTTCCACGACCGAAAGCTTGTCGAGCATGTAATCTTCGACGCCCTGAAATGGCTGAAGTTCCATGGCTTCCTGCGCGGGGCCGCCCCCGCGGACGAAGAGCCGCGCCTTGCAGAACTTGCAGGATTCGAGATCAGCCGGGTTTAGCTTCCCGCACCGCGGACAGAGCATCTCGCTTCTTCGCCTCAGTATTTATAAAAGCCGCGGCCGCTCTTGCGGCCCAGGTAACCGGCGTCAACCATTTTTGCCAGGAGCGGGCATGGCCTGTACTTCGGGTCGCCAAGGCCTTCGTGCAGCACCTTCATGATGTAAAGGCAGGTGTCGAGCCCGATCAAATCCGCGAGGGTCAACGGGCCCATCGGATGGTTCATCCCAAGTTTCATCACGGTGTCAATGGCTTCCGGCGTCCCCACGCCCTCCATGAGGCAGTAGATGGCCTCGTTGATCATCGGCATGAGCACCCTGTTGCTGACAAAGCCTGGATAGTCATTGACTTCAACTGGAACCTTCCCCATTTTCTTAGCCAGATCCATGACCGCTTCGAGGACTTTCGGCTCCGTGGCAATGCCGCGCACGACCTCGACGAGCTGCATGACGGGGACGGGGTTCATGAAGTGCATCCCTATGACTTGGCCCGGCCGCTTCGTCACGGCCGCCAGCTTTGTAATGGATATTGAAGAGGTGTTGGAGGCCAGGATGGCGCCTTCCCCAAGCACGGAGTCGAGCTTCTCGAATACGGCCTTCTTCCCGTCGAAATTCTCTATCACGGCTTCGACTGCGATCTGGCATGGCGCTAGATCGTCGAGTTTGGTCGTCGCCGTTATCCGGCCCAGGATCGCGGCTTTTTCATCCGCAGTCATTTTGCCCTTGTCAACGCCGCGCTGGAGGTTCTTGTCAATCGTCTTCAACGCCTTCTGTGCAAGTGCTTCGCTGACCTCGCACAAGAGGACACTGAATCCCGTCTGCGCCGCCACGTGGGCGATGCCGTTGCCCATCGTCCCGCCACCAACTACTCCAAACACCTTCACGTCCATCGTTCTCCTCCGAGGATGGCCTTTTACATCTGTTTTGACGCCACACAACGCGGCCCTGAAACTTCCGCGACGCTTTCATTATAGCCCAACTGGCGTGGAAAATCTCAATGTTGGGGCCCAAGGTAAGGATGTATGGCGAACAAGGCGGGCAAGTGGTGGCCCGCGGCTTGACTACCACGCCTTCCAGGTGATAACCTATTGACGTAGTTGGCGGTTGCGCCGCAACCGTCCGCGCGAAAGAGGGCGTAAGGCATGAGGCGTGGACGCTATCACATCCTGGTTTTGCACGAGGACGGCAAGCAATACCACAACCGTATTCTCGAGTGGTTCCAGGTCAAGCGCAATCTTTGGTTCATCGGGACCGCCGTTGGACTGTTGTTTCTCGGAAACATTGGCTTCGTGGTGCTTGCCGGGTGGCACGGATCGGTCCTGGCGCGCGCGCGCGCGCTGCGACAACAGAAGGCGGCCATCGAGCTCCAGTTCACCCGGATGAGCCAAAGCCTTGGCGACGCCCAGCAGCGCCTCAGCGACAGCGAGCGCAAGCTGGCGCAGATGCAGGAATTGGCTCGGCAGCAGAACCTTCAGTTACCCAAAGTGGCCGGCCTGGGCGGGCCGGTCGCGTCGCTGGAAAAACCGTTTGCCCCACCCGCCACCGTGCCCGACGGCGATGGCCTTGCGTCCCAAATCACCGGGTTCAGCCACGAGGTGGATGAAGTAGCCAATGCAACGGATAACCTTGTCGGGGTTCTCGCGCCCCACCTCGATTCGCTAGCCCACACTCCTTCTATTTGGCCTGTCAAGGGCTTTCTTTCATCAGGGTTTGGCCAACGTGAAGATCCCGTTGACGGTGAGGCTGCTTTTCATACCGGCGTGGACATATCGGCCCCCTTTGGCAGCCCGGTGCAAGCCCCGGCGGATGGCCTGGTGGTTGAAACGGGCTGGCAGCAAGGCTACGGCAATTGCATAGTGATCAGCCACGGGAACGGAGTGGCGACGCTTTATGGCCATTTGAGCAAAATCCTGGTCGAGACGGGGCAGAAGGTGAAACGCTGGCAGAAGATCGGCCTCGTTGGCCAAAGCGGCCGAGCCACCGGCGCCCATCTCCATTACGAGGTGCATCGCCAGGGCCGGGCGGTGAATCCAAAGCCCTACCTTATCTATTAATTTACCGCGACTTGGCGGCAAAGCAGCCGCGACCTCTGGATTTTTCCGGGCGTTGGCAGTATGCTGTCGCACTGCGCGGAGAGCCGAGAACTGGTCCTCGAAGTCAAGACGTGGCCGCGCCCTATGTTAGGATGCCCATAAATGAGCGTGATTGATAAAACCCTCGCCAAGCTATTTGGAACCAAGCATGACCGTGACGTCAAAGCCATCCAGCCTATCGTCCATCAGGTTTCGGAGTGGGAGCCAAGGCTGAGGCCCCTTTCCGACGATAACCTTCGGGCCAGGACGGCGGACATGAAGCAGCGGCTTGAAAATGCCATGAACGGGGGCCTGAGCCAGCAAGAGGCGCTGGACCAGATTTTGCCCGAGGCGTTCGCGGTGGCCCGGGAAGCCGCTTGCAGGACTTTGGGGATGCGGCCTTTCGACGTGCAGGTCGTCGGAGGCGTCGTCCTCCACCAGGGCAAAATCGCCGAGATGAAAACCGGCGAGGGCAAGACGCTCGTGGCGGTTTTGCCCGTTTACCTCAACGCGCTGACCGGGCGCGGAGTCCACGTCGTCACGGTCAACGACTATCTGGCCAGGCGTGACGCCGACTGGATGGGCCAGGTATACCGCTTCTTGGGACTCACTGTCGGCTGCATCCAGCAGGAGATGGGCAACGAAGAGCGGCAGAAGGCTTACAATTGTGACGTGACCCACGGCCAGAACAACGAGTTCGGGTTCGATTACCTAAGAGACAACATGAAATACCGGCTTCAAGACATGGTCCAGCGTGGACACCATTTCGCCGTCGTTGATGAAGTTGACTCGATCCTCATTGACGAAGCGCGAACCCCGCTGATAATCTCGGGCCCCTCCGAGGAGCGCGTGGATAAGTACTACACGGCAAACAGCCTTATCCCAAGCCTCCAGAAAGAACGAGACTACCAGGTTGACGAGAAGCAGCGAACCGCGACGCTGACGGAGGAGGGCATCGCCCGCTGCGAGAAGTTGCTTGGCCTCGAGAACCTCTATGATCCGGCCAACATGGAAATCCTCCATTGCCTGAACCAGGCGCTGATGGCACACAAGCTCTACCACAAGGACGTCGAGTACATGATAAAGGACGGCGAAGTCGTCATAGTTGACGAGTTCACCGGGCGCGTAATGCCTGGAAGGCGCTGGAGCGACGGCCTTCACCAGGCCATCGAGGCGAAGGAGAACGTCAAAATCCAGGCCGAGAACCAGACCCTTGCCACGATCACCTTCCAGAACTATTTCCGCCTCTACGAAAAGTTAAGCGGCATGACCGGCACCGCCGACACGGAAGCCGCCGAATTCGACAAGATTTACAAGCTGGACGTCGTCGTCATTCCCACCAACAAGCCAATGATCAGGACGGACCACGCCGATTTAGTCTACCGCACCGAGCAAGAGAAATGGGAGGCGGCGGCCGACGAGATTGGCGAGCGCCACGGGAAAGGCCAGCCGGTCCTCGTCGGAACGGTGTCCATCGAAAAGAGCGAGAAGATGAGCGCCCTCCTCAAGCGCCGCGGCATCCCGCACGTGGTGCTAAACGCCAAGTATCACGAAAAGGAGGCCGAGATCGTGGCCCAGGCCGGGCGGAAGGGTGCTGTCACGATCGCCACCAACATGGCGGGCAGGGGAACGGATATTCTTCTCGGCGGCAATCCCGAAGGCCAGGCCAGGGCGAAAGTTGACCCCGAAACGCGCCCCGAGGAGTACGCCAAACTGGTGGCACAATACCGCGATGTTTTCGAGCGCGAGCACGACGAGGTCGTGGGCCTTGGCGGGCTGCACATCCTGGGAACGGAGCGCCACGAGTCGAGGCGCATTGACAACCAGTTGCGCGGGCGCGCCGGCCGCCAGGGAGACCCAGGTTCCTCCCGCTTCTACCTGTCGCTCGAAGACGATCTCATGCGGCTCTTCGGAGGCGACAGGCTCAAGAACATGATGGGCAAGTTGGGCATGGAGGAGGGCGTGCCCATCGAGCACCCTTGGGTCACGAAGTCCATCGAGCGCGCCCAGACTTCAGTGGAGGCGCGCAACTTCGAGATCCGCAAGCACCTTCTCGAATACGACGACGTAATGAACAAACAGCGCGAGACGATCTACGGCTTGCGGAAACGAGTGCTCGCAAAAGACAACCTGAAGGATTACCTCTTCGAGACCGCCGACGCGATTCTGACATGGCTCATAGAAGAGTACACGCTCGCGGACGCGCCGCCCTCTCAGTGGAACATGGATGGCCTGAAGACGCAGGTGCTGCACTTCTTCGGCATTGACATCCAGGCCCTGCCAGCCGGAGGCGAAGCCGTCCGCCCCGAGCAGTTCCAGGCCGCGCTCAGAGAGGCGATCGTTCGCAAGTACGACGAGAAAGAAGCCAGGCTCGGCCCCGAACTGATGAGGGAGTACGAGCGCCTCGTCATGCTCCAGGTTCTCGACAACCAGTGGAAGGACCACCTCCTGACGATGGACCACCTCAAGGAGGGCATCGGCCTGCGGGCATACGGGCAGCGCGATCCGCTCGTGGAATACAAGCGTGAAGGGTACGAGGCCTTCACCTCCCTTCTGGACAGGATGGAGGAGGAGATGGTGCGCTACCTGATGCTCATGGAACCCGCGGTCCAACAGGAGCAAAAGCAGGTGCAGCGCAGGGAGCGCTCATATTCCTATTCGGCTCCAGAAAAAGAAGCCAAGAGCGCAAAGCCAGTGGTGCGCAAAGAAGAAAAAGTGGGGCGCAACGATCCGTGCCCATGCGGCTCAGGGAAGAAATACAAGAAGTGCCACGGCGCAAACGCTTGACACGCGCTCTTTGGCTTGATAGCCTTTAAAGGCCTTGAAGCGAAGGAGGCGGCCGTAAAGTTGGCTTTTGGCGAGCGGGAAGGGGGAACCTCTTCCCGCCCAGTTACAATATGGAGGCAACCTAAAGATGGCTAGACAGCATACCGACACGCCGCCCTACGTTCCTCGAAAGGGACTGAGAGCGGTCCTTGACAGCTTGCAGGCCCACAACGAGGGCCAGGTTATCACCAGGGACGAACTTCACAAGCGGGGCGTCTCCGCTCATCTGATCTACCCCGCCATGGCCGCCCTCAGGTTCCTGGGGATACTAGACCCGAAGGATCGCCTGACGAAGCGCTTTCAAGCTTTCAACCGCGACAAGCCCGATCTGGCCAGCCAGCAGGCGATCGTGCGCGAGGCGTACTCCGCCTTCTTCAGCAAAGTACAGTTGCCGCAGCCCACCTTGGAACTGGTGCGCGATAATTTCCAAAAGGTTTACGAGTTGAGCGACCGGGTCGTAAACTCGGCGTTCCCTCTCTTTCAATACCTAGTACAGGAGGCCGGAATCGCCCTAACGACTCAGGGAGCGAATGCCCCGATAGCTGACGAACTGCCAAGCGCGCCCCTGCCGGACGGCAATGAGCATGGCAAAGATGAAAGCGGCGCCGAACTCCTTCGGGCGGCAGCGGCGGCGGGCGAGGAGATAGGCTCGGACGCTGGAATACGCATCCGCCACACGGGCTACCAGATCGTCCTGAACATTCAAGTTACAAAGTACACTTCCGACAAGGACATCATCAAAATGATCAAGACGGCGAGGCGGGCGGTCCACCTGCTTCGCAAGGCGGGCGACACGCATTGACGTTTACCAGGGGCCA